>NZ_JAGYFZ010000033.1:0-57558 GCF_019946675.1 Pseudomonas sp. BF-B-15 | reverse complement strand
CCCCCAATCCCCGTATAATCGCCGTTTTTTCCCCGAAGGCACCCCGCTCGTGGCAGACAAACGGTACAGCTGCATTGGTTTGTTCAACCCAAAATCACCGGAAAACGTCGGCTCGGTCATGCGCGCCGCCGGCTGCTACAACGTGGCGTCCGTGTTCTACACCGGCAAGCGCTATGACCGCGCCGCCGACTTCGTCACCGACACCAAGCGCGTTCACTACGACATTCCGCTGATCGGCATCGACGACCTGAAAAAAATCCTGCCGCTGGGCTGCGTGCCGGTGGCCGTGGAACTGGTCGACGGCGCCCGTTCGCTGCCGGAATACACCCACCCGGATCGCGCGCTGTACATCTTTGGCCCGGAAGACGGCTCGCTGGATAAAGAGATTCGCGACTGGTGCGAAGACGTGGTCTACATCCCGACCACCGGTTGCATGAACCTTGCGGCAACCGTCAATGTCGTGCTGTACGACCGCATGGCCAAGGGCCTCAACACCCGCTCCGGGCCGAAATTCCGCTGAACCGACGCACATCCGATGGAACAAGCCGCCCGCCTCGGCAGTCAGCTTAATTATCTATTCTTGAAGCAGTCCTTCCAGCAGGAGACAGATCATGAGCGAACTCAAACGCGTGGAGCGCATCGAGTCCACCCCGTTCCAGAGTCCTTCCGACCATAACGTCCACGGCTGGGAACGCGCCGGCTCCGTCGCCGGCGGCCTGGTGATGGTGGGCAAAGGCCTGCGTCGCGGCGGTATTTTCGGATTGATCCAGGTGGCGATCGGTGGCGTGGCGCTGGCCCGTGGCATCACTGGCCACAGCTCGGCCAAGAGCCTGTTGGAGAAGAGCCGTCAGGACATGAACAACGTGCGGGCGAAAATCGAGCGTGCCGGGGAAGACCTGGCTCGGTTGAAGGCGAATGCCGAGGCGGCGACCAAAACTGCCAGCGTGACCGGGAATGATTCGTTGAAGTCGCCGAAAGCCGGGGTTTGATCCGAAATATCCGTTGAGGCATGTGGCCTCTTCGCTAGCAGGCTAGCTCCCACATTGGTCCCGTGTACGACGAAGCCCCAGTGTGGGAGCTAGCCTGCTAGCGATAGCGATGTCACTGAATCAAATCGTTATCGAGGACTTTCGAGGACTCGCCAATCACGCTCTCGGCCAGTTGAACGAATTCCTTGGTATCCACACTCTCCAGGTGCATCGCCCCGCGCAACACATCATCGAGCGAGCGCTTGTTGCGGGTCTTGATACGGATCTCCTGATCCAGTTCACTCAGCAATAGAACCGCTTTGCCAATCTGTGCCGGGCTGATCTGCTCGCCCCGCAACGTCGTGACCTTCTGGCTATCCTTGGCCAACTTCTTGTGCAAACTCTCATACCGCTCATCACTCATGCCACCGGCGCGGCGCACCAGTTCGATGGCGTAATACTCGGCAAAGCCTTCGCTGATCCAGTCGCTGCGCTGCTTGTCGTTGATCCGCCCGAACACCTGGGCCAGCTCACGCACCAGTGCGCTGCTGCCACTTTCGCTGACCAGTGGCAGACGCGAATTCAGATATATCGACTCTCGCGCCGCCAGACTGCCGCGCCACATCGGGTCGTTGGCGCCGACGATCAGCAATTTGGCGGGATGACGCGGAAACACAGCCTGCACTTGCGGCCAGACGAACGTCAGCAGCGTCAGCACGTCCATGCGGCGCATGCCCTGGCCCTGAGGCGAGGCGACGGTGACTTCGGTTTCCCCAAGCCGGGTGCGACGGCTGCCGAGGTGACCGGCGAGCATCCAGCCGGTTGGCCGGTCGAACAGGCGCGAGACGTTGTCGATGCGGAATTTGTTCTTGCCGATCCGCGGCCAGGCGGTTTCGACGCTTTTCCATCCGGTGGGCAATTCGAATTCAAGGCGTGACACCAATTCGATGCCGTCCTGCTGATCGAGTCTGGCGGCCGGTACCAGGTCGTCGCCGCGCATCAGCGCCCAGGTCGGGGTCATGCGCGTGTCGAAGCTGCCGCTCTTGCGACCGTGGCTGATGCGCACGCGGTAGGTCAGGCTGGCCTTGTCGGCCGCCGGGCGCCAGACACCCCGGGCCTCTTTGCCCGGCGTGAGTTGCCATTGGCCGTCAGCCTTGAAGTCGCTGTAATGGCTGCCGTCGCCGAGGTCGAAATCCAGACTGCGCACCGCCGAACCCTGGGCCAGCGTCAGGCGCACTTCAGCCTGATCGCTTTGCGGCAACAGGCGCACGTGGTAATCCAGATCGACTTTTTTCGCCGCCCACACCGACGAACTCAGGGCCAGCAGCCCAACGGCCAACGCCAGCCGCAATCCCACAGCCATACACACTCCCTTGTAAAACTAACCTGCGCGGAAAATCAGATGGTCTTCCCAATCGTCCTCGGGCACGCTGCCTTCGGCGAGCATGCGCCCGGACTGGGAAATACGTTCGTGATGCACGGCATCGCGATCACCGCACACCAGATGGTGCCAGAGTGGCAAATCCTTGCCCTCGCTGACCAGGCGATAACCGCAGGTCGGCGGCAGCCATTTGAACTCATCGGCCTTGCCCGGTGTGAGCTGAATGCAGTCCGGCACGAATTCACGACGGTTGGGGTAATCGCTGCACTGGCAGGTTTTCAGGTCCAGCAGTTTGCAGGCGATGCGCGTGTAATAAACGCTGTTGTCGTCTTCATCCTCAAGCTTTTGCAGGCAGCACAGGCCACAACCGTCGCACAGCGATTCCCATTCCTCTTGATCGAGTTGATCGAGGGTTTTGCGTATCCAGAACGGTTCGACTTTGGCGGCCATGGCTCAAGCATCAACATCAGGTGGTGAAAAGGCCGCCAGTCTAGTGCCAAGGCCGTTGCGGGCCAAGCATTGGCGACTGCCGGTAGAACGCGCTTGTCAGTTTTTGCGCTGCCCAGTAGGGTTTCGCGTCGCCCCTCACTTTCAAACGTAGCAAGGAATCTATTGATGAGTGCCAATCCACGCGTTGCCGATTATGCCATCCACCCTCAATTCACCGATCGCTGGTCGCCTCGCGCCTTCACCGGCGAGGCCATCTCCGAGGAAACCCTGCTGAGCTTCTTCGAAGCCGCACGCTGGGCGCCATCGGCCTACAACTCGCAGCCTTGGCGGTTTCTCTACGCGCGCCGCGATACGCCGAACTGGGAGCGTTACCTGGGCCTGCTGAACGAGTTCAACCGCAGCTGGGCGCAACACGCCTCGGCGCTGGTGATCGTGATCTCGAAAACCACCTTCACAGCACCCGGCGCCACCGAAGAAACCCCGGCGCTGTGGCACACCTTCGACACCGGTTCTGCTTGGGGCCATCTGGCGCTGCAAGCGAGCATCAGCGGCTGGCACACCCACGGCATGGCCGGTTTCGATCAGGAACTGACCCGCAAGGAGCTGAACATTCCTGAAGGTTACGCACTGCACGCGGCAGTGGCGGTGGGCAAGCTGGGGGACAAGGCGACGCTGGCGGATTACCTGCAAGCCCGCGAAGAGCCAAGCCCGCGTCGTCCGTTGAGCGAGTTGGCGGCTGAAGGCGACTTCACCCTCTAAGCCACAACATAGAACCAAAACTGTAGGAGCGAGACCGGCTTGCCGGCGATGGAGTGTCAGTCGACATCAACGTGTCTGACACTCCATCGCGAGCAGGCTCGCTCCTACAGAAGGTTTGCACAGTATTCAATGATGCAGTGGGTTCAATACCCGCGATTGAAATCCACTTCGCCGCGCAACGCTTCGCCCGCCTGATACGCCCGCAAATTCTCGACAAACAACTTCACCATCATCGTCGGCGACGTTGGTGCGGAGCTGTGGCCGGTCAACAGCAGGCCCCAGGCCGTCCAGAACGGATGACGTTGCGGCAGCGGCTCCTGACGGCAGACGTCGATCACCGCGCCCGCCAGATGCCCTTCCTTCAAGGCTTCCACCAGATCCGCATCGACCACCGCCACGCCGCGCCCGACGTTGATGAACAACCCGGTCGGCTTGAATTGCTTGAACAGCGCCGCGTTGTACAGGTCGTGGGTGCTCGGAGTGTTGGGCAGCAGATTGATCACGTAATCCACTTCACCGACCAGGCGCGGCAAGTCCGCCAGCGCTCCCACTTCGACAAACGGAGCCTGCTCGCGGGCTTCGCTGGCGATGCCATACAACTCGACGCCAAACGGCAGCAGGAACTGCGCGACGGTCTGGCCGATGTCGCCGGTGCCGACGATCAAGACCTTGCGCCCCGCCAGGCTTTGGCCCTGACGACTGTCCCATTTGCGCTCGACCTGACTGACCAGCCGCGGCAGCACTTCGCGTTCGTGGCCGAGCATGTAGGTCAGCACGTATTCAGCCATGACCTGACCGAAAATCCCGACAGCGCGAGTCAGGCGATAGTGGCGCGGCAAACCGTCGGCCAGCAGCGGCGTGATCCCGGCCCACGTCGACTGCAACCATTGTGGCTGGTGGCCCTGACGCAACAGAGTGGCCAGGAGGTCCGGCTGACCCAGCCAGATCGGGCAATCGGCAGCCTGACTGGCCAGTTCGGCGGAGTCACCGCTGGTCAGCACTTCCAGATCAGGTGCTGCCTGACGCAACAGTTGGGCATACACAGGGTGGTCGTGTTCAGCAATCAGAACGCGCATGGTTCAAACCTTTCAAAAGCAGTGCAGACGGCCGCCGAGGGAGTATCGCTCCCTCGTTGCGGCCATCGCCAAAATCATTCCAGTTTTTCATAAAGGCTCTGAACAGAGCCTGTCTGCCGACTACATCGGGTCGTTGCGTCGCAACAACTCTTCCGGCAAGTGTTCGATGTATTCGTCTTCGGCCGGTGGCATTTGCAGGTGATAGCCCTGCTTGTCGAGGTTTTCCAGGACCACGGCGATGTCCTCGCGCGACAGCTTGCGCTCGGGGGTCAGCACCAGATCGAAGGCGTGGATGGCTTTGCCGAAGGCCGCCATCAGTGTTTCGGGCACGCGCTCCAGTGCATCGCTCTTGAGCACATAGAGGTACATTTCGTTTCTTTTCGAGCTGCGGTAGATGGAGCAAATACGTTTCAAGGCTGTTCTCCGGCGGTGGCCAGGCTGTCGAGCAGCGCCTGGCCCATCAATTCGCGGCGCCAGCCACGCAGCGAATCAGGCAATTGGTAAGGACCATTGGGGAAGCCGCTCTTGAGCAGCGCTTCCAGGGTTTTCTTGCGCAGCATCAGTTCCGGCGCGACGTTCAGTCGCTCGGCTTCGGCCTGGCCAAGCGCACGCAACTGTTTGATCAGTGCGGCAGCATCCACCGGCAACGGTTCCGGCACGGCTGGCGGCCATTGATCTGGCGACACACTGCCAGAGCGCTTGATCAGATCAAGCAGAAATTCGCCGTCCTGACGCACGGTACGCGGGTGCATGTCTTCGATTTTCGCCAACGCCCCGAGGTTGTCCGGTTGCGTGCGCGCCAGCGGCCACAGGGAATGTTCACGGATGATGCGATTGCGCGGCAGATCACGGGCGCGGGCCTCGCGTTCACGCCAGGCGCAGAGTTCACGCAAAACGGCGAGCTGAGCGCGAGACAACTTCCAGGCCAGTTTCGCTTCGCGGTAAACCTCGTACGGGTCGACTTCACGACGCAGGTTGGCCACCAGCTCGGCGCCGTCTTCCAGGACCCAGGCGTATTTGTCGTCAGATAGCTTCGGACGAAGCTGTACGAAAACTTCTGCCAGGTGCAAGGCGTCTTCGGCGGCGTAGCTGATCTGGGTGTCGGACAGCGGGCGTTGCAGCCAATCGGAACGGGTCTCGCCCTTGGGCAGGTCGATGCCGAGCACTTCCTGCACCAACCGCGAATACCCCATGGAGAAACCGAGGTTCAGGTAGGCGGCGGCCAATTGCGTGTCGAACAGCGGCGCCGGCAGGCTGCCGGTCAGGCGCAGCAACACTTCGAGGTCTTCGCTGCACGCGTGGACGACTTTGACCACGGCCGGGTTTTCCAGCAACGCGGCCAGGGGTTGCCAGTTGTCGATGGTCAACGGGTCAATCAGGTAAGCGCGTACGCCATCGCCGATCTGCAGCAAACCCGCGATCGGATAAAAGGTGTCGACCCGCATGAATTCGGTGTCGAGGGCAACGTAGGGCAGCTGCTGCCACTCGGCGCAAAACCGGCCGAGGCTATCGTTGTCGCGAATCCAGTGAATATCGATGGCCACACGGCTCTCCCTTGAAGAATGGCGCGCAGTATATATCGCCCCCGGCGATTTCCGCGCCTCCACTGAACAAGAGCTTTAGCGAAAACACCTGCTTGTTAGCAAGAATAGTCTGACGGAGGGAGGTTATCTGGCCTTACGCAGCACGTAGACGCGCATCCGCGTGCAACCGGGCAGGAAATCCTGATGGCTGAGTAAACGGAACCCGGCCTGTTTGAACTCGGCTTCCACCTCGGCCTTACTGGCCAGATGCCGGGCATGAGTGCCTTGTGCATCGGGTTGTCGGCCTTTGAAATGAGCTTCGACCCGCACCGCGACAATCACGGTGTCGCGGCTGACCCGGTGGAACTCACCGAGCATGGCCGACCGATGCTCGGCGCTGGCGATGTGCTGAAACAGTTGCATGCAAAAAATGCAGTCCACCGCATTCGCCGACAAGCCGATGGCGAACGCCGAACTCTGAAAGGTCTTGACCCGTTTCAGCAGCTCTTGCGGATGATGGATCGGGGCGTGATCGAGCATGTCCTGCGACGGATCGGACGCCAGGATCACCCGGTTCGCGTGTTCGGCCAGCACCGGCCAGAAACGTCCGGCCCCGCAAGCGACGTCAAGAATCAACCCCGGCTCGCCGGCCACTTTGAGCGCGTTGCGCACCAACTGCTCGTCCCGCCAGAACGCCAGGCGCCCGGCCAGGCCACGCGGACGCGGCTGCATGCAGACGCGGGCGTGTTCCTGGTCATAACGCCGGGCGAACTCAAGCTCGAAGGCGGATGGGGGTTGAGGGGACATGTGTGATTGCTCTTGTAGGAAAATCTACCGGCCGCAGGTTAGCGGCCGATACGTGAAAAAAAGGTTGTCACCCTCACTCTTTGGCCAAAACGCCGTCGATCACCGCACCACGGCAGCCGGCAAACAGGTCCAGATCCTGGTTGTAGACCTTACTGTTGACCTCCAGCAGACCGAGCATCGAATGGAACAGGTTGTCCTGGCTCAGCGGCTTCTCACGGCTCAATTGCAGGCAGTGTGTGTCCACCGAGAACGACTTTTGATAGCTGTCAGAGAACCAGGCCAGCATCGCAACATGCTTCTGTTGCTCCGGCGCCAGCATGTAAGGCGTACCGTGGAGGAACAGGTTGTATTCGCCCAGGGATTCGCCGTGGTCCGACAGGTAGAGCATCGCGGTATCGACTTTGTCCTGGTTGCTGCGCAACAGATCAATCAGGGTCGACAGCACGTGGTCGGTGTAAACGAGGGTGTTGTCGTAACCATTGACGATACTTTCGCGACTGCAATTATTCAGGGCATTACTTTCACACACAGGCGTAAAGCGTTCGTACTCTTTCGGGTAGCGCTTGAAATACTCCGGGCCATGACTGCCCATCTGGTGCAACACCAATACCGTGTCTTTATCCAGGGTGTCGATGAAGTGCTGCAAACCTTGCAGGAGAATTTCATCGCGGCATTCACTATTGGCGCAGAGCACCGGGTCTTTCAGGTTACTGACATCGTCGAGGGTGACGCGGTCGCACGTGCCTTTGCAGCCTGACTGGTTATCGCGCCATATCACCTCCAGGCCTGCACGCTTGAGCACATCCAGCAGGCCTTCTTCATTCTTGGCCTTGCTCGCGTTGTAGTCCTTGCGGCCCATGTTGGAAAACATGCAGGGCACCGACACGGCCGTTTCAGTACCGCAGGAATGCACATCGGTGAACGCAATCAGGCCGGCTTCTTTATCCAGTTTTGGCGTGGTGTCACGGTTATAACCCAGCACACCGAAGTTCTCGGCCCGGGCACTTTCACCGACCACCAGCACGGTCAGGGATTTGCGGCTGTGCGCTTGCCAGGTCGGATTTCTCTCGGCGTCCTCACCGATTTTAACGAAAGGCTGATGGGCCGAAGCGACTTGCTCACGCAGGTAGCTGAACGAGGCGCCGATGTAGTTGCTCGGGACCACCATCAAACGCAATTCATGGTGATTGCGAAACAGTGAGGACAGGCCCTGATAGTTGACCAGTGCGACGCCACCGATCACCGCCACCGACGCAACACTTACCAGTACTTTACTGAGCAACTCACGGTGCCAGCGGCGGTAACTAATTGGCGTCTTCCATAACAACCACGAAGGTAAAACCCCGAGCAGAACAATATAAACAAGTAACTTTATCGAGAGTAAGTCACGCACTTCCGTGGCATTGGTTTGCGCAAAGTTACGCAACATGCCGGTGTCGATAAGTGCACCGTATTGCCCCATGAAATACGCCACCCCGGCGCTGATCATGAAGAGTAGGGTCAAGACTGGTTTTAACAGCGGGCGGAACGCCAGCAGGGTCAATACGATGTTGAAAGCAGCCAGAATCATCAAGCCAAAAGCCACACGCATGACGATGCCTTGACCGTCGAACGCGGTGATTTCAAACAAATGTTGCCAGAGCACCAAATTAAAGCCTGTCAATAAAAAGGCACTGGCAATCAACGTCACCCACTCGGGGCGAACGGCTTTGAGTTTCCACATGATAATCGGCTGTTCCTGAAAAGAAGTGCCGTCGGTCAATGTGAAAATTTCATTGACCGCGACAGCACTAATTTTAAGTAGCCAACCATCAATTTTTTGTGAAAAAGAAGCCAACGATTAGTTGGCTTAAGGCGTTTAACTAAATCTTCAGTTGTATTTGAGAATGGTTCAGGCCTGGTTCAGGTACCAACGCCAATCCTGCTCACCGACCTCGCCCATGAATTGACGATACTCGGCACGCTTCACCGCGAGGTAAACACCCAGAAATTCTCTGCCGAAGGCCTCTCGCGCCCAGCCCGAACCTTCCAGTGCGCGCAAGGTGGTCAGCCAGTCGGTGGGCAGCAGTTCCGTGGCCTGGGCGTAACCATTGCCCTCCACGGGCGCCCCCGGGTCCAGTTGTTCGCGAATGCCGCGATGGATACCCGCCAGAATCGCCGCAGCCGCCAGGTACGGGTTGGCGTCGGCGCCGCAAATGCGATGTTCGATGTGCCGCGAGAATGCCGGCCCGCCTGGCACGCGTAGACTCACGGTGCGATTGTCCACGCCCCAGGTGGCCGCCAGCGGCGCGTAGCTGTTGGTCTGGAAGCGACGGTAGGAGTTAGCGTTCGGGCAGAACAGCAACAACGAATCGAGCAAAGTGCTGAGCATCCCGCCAACCGCCTGTTTAAGCAGCGGCGTACCGTCTGCGGCTTCGCTGGCGAACAGGTTGTTGCCGTCCTTGTCCGCGAGGCTGACGTGCATATGCATGCCCGTGCCGGCCAGGTCATCGAACGGTTTGGCCATGAAGCACGCGGTCATCCCGTGCTTGTGCGCCACGCCCTTGACCAGGCGCTTGTAGCGCACGGCTTCGTCCATCGCCTGCAAGGCGTCGGTGCGATGCTCAAGGGTGATTTCCACCTGCCCCGGCGCGTATTCGGAAATCGCCGTGCGCGCCGGAATGCCCTGGAGTTTGCAGGCGCTGTAGAGATCCGCCAGAAACGGCTCGATCTGCTCCAGTTCACGCAAGCCGTAGACTTGAGTTGCGCGCGGGCGCCCGCCATCGACATCCCGCGCCGGTTGCGGCCGGCCGTTGCTGTCGCGCTGCTGATCCAGCAGATAGAACTCCAGCTCCGCGGCCATCACCGGGTAATAGCCGTCCGCCTGCAAGCCTTCGATCACCTTCGCCAACAGGTGCCGCGGGTCGGCGATGGTCGCCGGCATGCCCTCCTTCGGGTGCATGCTGACCTGCACCGCCGCCGTCGGAATCAATCGCCATGGCATGCGCGTCAGGCTGCCGCTGATCGGGTAGGCCCGGCAATCGATATCCCCCACGTCCCAGACCAGACCCGAGTTTTCCACGTCATCGCCGTTGATGGTCAGGCCCAGGATAGTGCTTGGCAGGGGGCGACCGCTTTCGTAGACCGCCAGCAGTTCATCGCGATGCAACAACTTGCCCCGTGGCACACCGTTGTTGTCGAGGATGAACAACTCGAACATCTCGATATCCGGATTCTGTTCCAGAAAAGTCAGGGCTTCTTGTTTCGTGGCGAAGGAGGTCGTGGCACAACTCATAGGAATTCTCTTGTTTCCGCGTCAGGCAAACGCGCAGGCGCTGCCGGTTTGATCCCGGCGCACAGCGCAGGACCTGTAGGAACTATCAACGGGAAAGGCAGGAATCCGGTGGGCGCGCGTGACGGCAATGCCACAACGCCCAGAAGGCGAGTTCGGAAGGAAGTGCGACTGGACAATCGTCCATAAAGAAGACCGCAGTAGACAGATGAGCAGCAGCGTCACATGGCTGGTTAAGTCGTTAAATCGGGATTTGAAGAACTTTGGTTGTGGATTGGCTAAACAATCAAACAGCCACCCTAAACCCAATGTGGCTGCCGCCACACAAACCATTGTAGGAGCGAGCCTGCTCGCGATGACGGAGAGTCAGGCAACATAAATATTGAATGAAAAATTGCTTTCGCCGGCAAGCCGGTCTCGCTTCTACAGGGTTCTGCGTTGCGGCAGAGGTATTTGATTTTTAAATACTGCGACGGACTTTCTGATTTGCGGCTTCCAGGCCTCTCGCGCCTAATCGGGCCCTGTCATTCAAGGTCCAATCGATGGAAAACGTCCGCGCCACTTCTCGCCCTGCCTTCTGGTTGATGATCAGCATCATGCTCGTCGCCCTGAACCTGCGCCCGTCCATGGCTGCGGTCGGCCCTTTGCTCTCGGCGATTCGCGGCGACATCCCGCTGAGTTTCAGCCTGGCGTCGCTGCTGACCATGCTCCCGGTGATGGCCATGGGATTGGCGATGCTCTTCGGCCTCAGCGTCAGCCAATGGCTTGGCGAACAGCGCACGGTGGTGGTGTCGTTGCTGATCATCGGCCTGGCGACGGTGTCGCGCCTGTTCCTCGACTCCGCGGCCGAACTGATCCTCAGCGCCGTTCTGGCAGGTGTCGGTATCGCGCTGATTCAGGCGTTGATGCCGACGCTGATCAAGTCGCGTTTCAGCGACAACGTTTCCGTGTGCATGGGCCTCTACGTCACATCGATCATGGGTGGCGCCGCCCTCGCCGCGTCCTTCGCGCCGCTGGTGATGATGCGCACCGGCAGTTGGCGAGGAGGCTTGGCGATCTGGTCGATCCTGGCATTGGTGGCGCTACTCTTCTGGCTCGGCCAACGTGCGGCGATGCCGGCACTGCCCGCTCATGCGCAACGAAACAGATCGTTCTCCGCCAATTCCCGCGCCTGGTTACTCGCCATCTTCTTTGGTCTGGGCACAGCGTCCTACACCTGTGTGCTGGCCTGGCTGGCGCCGTACTACATGGAAAAAGGCTGGAGCGAACAAAACGCCGGTTTGTTGTTAGGTTTCCTCACGGCCATGGAAGTACTGTCCGGCCTGGTGACGCCTGCGATCGCCAACCGCTGCCGTGACCGTCGCCTGGTGCTGATGGTGTTGCTGGCGCTGATCATGGCCGGTTTCTGTGGGCTGATAGTGAGCCCGCAACACCTGAGTCTGTTGTGGCCGTGCCTGCTGGGGCTGGGCATCGGCGGACTGTTCCCGATGAGCCTGATCGTGTCGCTGGATCATCTGGACAACCCGCAACGTGCAGGCGGGCTGACGGCTTTCGTCCAAGGCATCGGCTACTTGATCGCCGGCCTCTCGCCGCTGATTGCCGGGATCATCCGCGATCAACTCGGCAGTTTCGAATGGGCCTGGTGGTCGCTCACCGGCGTCATGGTGCTGATGATGTTGATGGTCCTGCGCTTCAACCCGCGGCACTACGCCCGCCACATTCACTGACCCGGAAGCGCCCTCATGAAACACACCGGTTTCGCCGCCGCCCACGCTGGCATGCTGCTCTGGGCACTGTTGATCGCTGCTTCGTTTTCCGCAGCGGCGCAGGTCAGTCAGGCCATTGATCCGGTCCTGCTGACCGGCTTGCGCCTGCTGTTTTGTGCCCTGGTGTTTTTGCCGCTGCTGCTGATCAAGGGCGACACCGCCATGACCCGACGCGGGCTATTCGGCCATGCCGTCCTCGGCCTGCTGCTGGCGGTTTATTTTGGCTCGTTGTTCGAAGCATTGCGCTACACCAGCGCGGTCAACACCGGCACGATGTTCACGCTGGTGCCATTGCTGACCCTGCTTTTCGAAGCCGTATTGATGCCGGACAGCCGCCTGAAACAACGGGTATTACCGATGTTGATCGCGGCCGCCGGGGCCGTGATGCTGGTGCTGAAAGGCACTGGGCCCGGCGAGTTGCCGTCGTTCTATGCGGTGTCGGTGTACGGGCTCGGTTGCCTGGCGATGGCGCTCTATTCGCCTCTGAGTCAGCGGCTGAAAACCAGCAGCCTCAAGGGTCGTGGCCCGGTGGGCATGACTTTCTGGAACATGCTGTTCGGTGCGTTGTTCCTGCTGGTGTTTTGTGGGGTCAGTGGAGGCTGGCGATCGGCATCGTTGCTGACCCTGAATGATTTTTACTGGCTGATTTACCTGGCGTTGTTTGCCACCCTGGCGACCTTCTGGTTGCTGCACCGGGCCATCGGCGTCATCGCCCCCTCATCGGTCATTTCGTACATTTACCTAAGCACGCTGTTCATCACGCTGTTTCATTGGTTCTGGTGGCGTCAATCGCCGATGCCGCTGGAAATCGTCGGTGCGGTACTCGTAGGCATCGGCATGCTGGCGTTATTGATGTCCAGTCGTCGCACTGTGCATTTGGCACTGCCTCACAACTAAAAGGGAAACTTCCCACAAGGCATTCTCCTGGGACCATCGTTCCGCTAGGATCATTCGCACGAGTTTGCGCTCAGTCAGCGCAAGGATCACAGCGAGATGGAATGGATGCTGAACAGTAACTTGCTTAGAAAACTCGACATGCAGGACCTCATGGTGTTTATCGCCGTGTATGAACAAAGCAGCGTCACCGGAGTGTCCGAAACACTCTGCGTCAGTCAGTCAACCGTCAGTTACTGCCTGAAAAAGCTACGCAGCGGATTCGAAGACGAATTGTTCATCAACACCCGCGCGGGGATGCGCCCTACTTACAAAGCCAGCACCATGTACACCCACGTGCTGAAAATCCTCGACAGCATCAACCTCTGTCACGCCGGGACGCAGGCGTTCGACCCTACCCTGCAACCGGTCACCTTCAACATCTGCGCACCGGAATACTTCGAGCAGTTAATCCTGCCGCGGCTATTGAAAAGCTTTGATTTCGCCGACTTACCGGTGATGGTCAACATGCACAAGTTCGAAACCGACATCCCGGCCGAAGAACTGCGCGACGGCAGTCTCGACCTGGTGATTTGCTTCGGCCCGAATTTTCATCGCAGTCACACCGACTTCAAATCCCGCATGCTGCTGGAGGACGATCTGGTCTGCGTCTTCGATAAACGCGCCACGCCGCTGGAGCCGCGTTTAAGTCTGCAAGCCTTCACCGAACGCCGGCACGTGTTTCCTACACCCTGGACATCGACCACCAACATGGTCGACGGCTGGCTGGCGCAGCAAGCGCAAAAACGGCAAATCGTCGCACGCTCCAACAGCTACAGCGCAGCGCTGAAAATGATCACAGGCACCGACTTCATCGTTACCCTGCCCCGACGCATCCAGCACTTACTGGCCAGCGAGGCGATTTTCAATCACTGCGAAGCGCCCAACGGCTTGCCGGGTTTCACCCTCGACATGCAATGGAGTCAAGGCGCCGATCAGGACAGCGCCAATACCTGGCTGCGTGAACAAGTGGTCAAGGCCTGCACTGAACAGGCCACTGCCTGAGACTCAGTTGTTGATGGCGACTTTGCTGTAGGACTCCCGATCGATGTCGAGGATTTCTACAGCCAACTGCACTTCTACCCCCGCCGGCCATTCACACAAGTCGTGCACCACCGCCAGCAGGCTTTCGGATAACTGCTTTTTGATCTGCGGCGAGCGGCCACTCAACAACGCCAATTTCACGTGCACAAATGCCCGCTCAGCCAATGCAGTACCGACCTTGAAGGTTTCGACCTTCACGGCTCGGCTTTTGATGTCGTATTCGGCAGCAAACTGACCGGAAGCCACCAGCGTATTGTTGAGCCGGATCAACGCCACGTCGGCGTTCAATTCAGGCAGGTTGGCGGTGTATTCCATGTGCAGGTGGGGCATGACGTGGCTCCTGAAATTAGGCGGAAAGGTCGTACATATAACACAGAGTGGTCCTGCTCACCGGGACGGCGGCGACGCTAAGCGCTCACTCATGAACGCCTCCAGTCGCGAGCGCAACCAGCGCTCGGCGGGGTCGGTGTCGACGTGGCTGAGCCAGACCATCGACAGGTCAAGCGTCGGTGTCTTGAACGGAAAAGGTTCCATGAACAACTGACCGGATGCCGCCATCGCCTCGGCGGTGTAATCCGGCAGGCTGGCGATCAGATCGGTTCCGGCGAGCAAGGCTGGCAAGGAACTGTATTGCGGCACGGATAACACTACGTGGCGTGTACGCCCGATCTCCGCCAGCCACTCGTCAGCGTAACCACTGATGTTGGCGGTGTGAGACACCAGCACGTGCGGGCGCGAGCAATACTCATCGAGGGTCAGCGGCGTGTCGGACGCATCGGCGCGCAGGATCCTGGGCTGGATGTGCCGCAACAATTTGCGCTTGGCATTGGCCGGCAGACCCCGGGTCTGACTGATACCCACCGTGATGTCGCCGGATGCCAGCAAATCGGGAATTCGCCAGTAATCGACATGCTGCACTACAAACACCACCTTCGGTGCTTCCTGGCGCAAGGCACGCAGCAACGGCGGCAACAGGCCGAACTCGACATCGTCCGACAGCCCGATACGAAACGTCATGGTGCTGACGGTCGGGTCGAAATCATGGGTCAGGCTTAACGCCACCGACAACGAGTCCAGCGCCGGCGACAAATACTGAATCAGCTCCTCGGCCCGGGCAGTCGGCTCCATTCGATGGCCAACCCGAATGAACAGCGGGTCGTTGAACATCGTACGCAGGCGGTTGAGCGCCGAACTGATGGTTGGCTGCCCGAGAAACAACTTCTCCGCCACACGGGTAACGTTGCGTTCGAGCATCAAGGTTTCGAACACCACCATCAGGTTGATATCCGCCTTGCGTAGTTCGTTGCGATTCATCCACTGCCCCCAATCCCCAAATCTGCTGACAGTTTAGGTAGCTGTCGCAACGGGCGTCTATGCGACTCAAGCAGTTTGCATTTGATCGGGCTGCAAGGCTGCTTGAAACGAAGCTGCCCTGATTGAGCAGCTTCACCGCTCGAGGCCTAGATTTCCTTCACCGGAGTCTGATCCTGAGTGCCCTTGATCAGGCTGATGGCATGCACGCAATCCGCCTTGTTGACGTAAGCCTCCCCGCTGGCAATCGTTTCATTGTTCCCCGCCCGTAAACGCCACCGCCATTGACCTTTGCCGGTGTGCGGGGTGCCACGGGTTTGCCTGTAAATCTCAAAGTACATTGATCGCTCCTTGCGATGACTGATAACGGCAGGTCAGTGACCTGCGAAACCAGAGTAGATGAGGATTTTGGGCGGAGAAGCTTTGCAATGTCAGGGGATATTTCGGGGAAGAAGCCTTGGTTCACGGGGCAACCAATGGATAGGGCGCAGGTTAAATAGACTGACTCGGGGGAGTCACTTTTCTCAAGAAGGGGTTTATCTTTCTTACGCCGATTGGCTGCTGGATCCTACACAAACACATCAAATGGAGTTGTACATGCAACGGGGCATCACTTTTTCTCTAATCCTTCTGACCACAGCGCTAAGTGCTTGTACGTCGAAGAGTCCAGCCACTGACCAATCCCTCGTCGGCTCATGGCAAGGAATGCGCGAAGAAAGCGGGAAATGTCAGTTCCTGTCGTGGAATACCCATTTCGAACCCAATGGTCGCTTCTCGATTACGTTCTTCAAAGATGCGCAACAAACCAGGCCCATTCAAACCGAGCGCGGGTCATGGTCTGCAGCCAATGGCAAGAATGAGCTTAAAACAGACGGCGTTCGTACTCCGGAAATCTATAACTACAAAATGCTGGACGGAAACACTGTTCACTACGTGAACACCGTCAAAGATCCTACTGCCGACTGCCAAGAGGACTACGAGTTCACGGAGCATCGGGTTCGGGGCTAGACCTTTAGCCATTCACATCTCCGAAAACGTAAAAGCCCCGTAGCTTTTTCAGCTACGGGGCTGAATGAGATGGCCAGCCGGACCAAGAAGCCCGGCAGGTTTACGCCTGCAGGGCTTTTTTGTTTAACGCAAAGGCAGACTCCGGCATCGTCTGACAGCCCCTTCCTGATTTGTCCAAGCCCCTGGCGGTATCAGGCTTGGCCCCTAAGCTCTGCGACGTGCGGGGCGAAAAGGCCCTGACCACCGACAATCATGCGAACTCAAAAGGAGCCTCTGCAATGGCTAGAGATAAAGCAAAAGACGACAAACACTTCAACTGCACCCAAGCCCATGAAGCCGACTACGTCGCAGGCCTTTACCCTCATGCGAAGGAAGAGGTCAAAACATTACTGGCATCCGCCTGCAAGGACAAAACCTTGCACAACTCCACACACAGGGATGTCTACGAGCTGATCAAGAGGAAACTGGGTTACTCGCAGCCGTAAGATTGGCGGGCTAATACGAAGCTGCTCTGATTGAGCAGCTTCACGGCTGTTTTTAAGCTCCACCCCAATTGCACAGAATAGAGCTCAGCACCGCATGAACTCGTCAGGCATGTGCCTCACGATCAAGAACATCAGCCACCCACTGATTGATGCTCTTGTTAGCGAGCTGTGCTTTAACAGCGACTGTTGCGTGAAGTGCTGGTGCGAGACGCAGGCTGAGGTTGCCCGAATAGGGTTTTTGCGGGGAGCGGCCGAGCTTGGCGCACGTCTCCAGATAATCTGTGACGGCCT
This sequence comes from Pseudomonas sp. BF-B-15, assembly GCF_019946675.1. Lineage (NCBI taxonomy): Bacteria > Pseudomonadati > Pseudomonadota > Gammaproteobacteria > Pseudomonadales > Pseudomonadaceae > Pseudomonas > Pseudomonas sp. BF-B-15. Next base: position 40,485 of record NZ_JAGYFZ010000033.1, on the reverse strand, counting down.
CTTCAAATACTGCGCGAAGCTCGCTGACTGACTCGCCATGAAACCCAACGACATCCTTGATACCGGCGATATGGCCAACAAACAGGCCGTCTTCATCGCTGTATTCGATCCGGGCGGCGTAGCCCTGATAATTCATAACGTTCACGGGGTCACTCCTGCTTGTTCAAGCGGCGTTTTCACATCCGGGATTCAGCTGTTTTTGTAAGGCCACAAGAATATCGGCGGGACTCTCGGCGCAGTTGTAGGCAAAATCCGAGAGATGCGTACGAACGTACATCTGCTGTCAAGGTGTTGACGAGGTGGCCACCGCTGAATACCGACGCCTAGTACTTACTTCTAGGCGCCCCCTAAAAAAACGCACTAAAAAATCTACAGAAACGAAAAAGCCCCGTAGCTTATTCAGCTACGGGGCTTTTTCTATGTAATGGCGGAGAGATAGGGACCCTCAACTCTGAAGCAAAAAACCTAACAAACGCCCTAAATCTTGGATTTCAATGAAATTGTACGTACAAATACTACGTACAATTCAGCATCCAATAGAATGACATGGCAAATAATTTAGAACTACAAGGCGGGGTGTATCACGTGCGCCTTGCGATCCCAAAAGACGTACAGGACGAATTCGGCGGTAAGAAAATACTGTCACAGTCGCTGAGGACTGGACTTCGCTCCGAAGCGATGGTTTACCGTCTGCCAATTCTGTCCGATTGGAAAAATCAAATTCAGGCTGCACGCGTAGGCAAAATGCCTCCCGAAGAATGGCAAGAACAATTCGCATCCACCATTGAAAAAATCCAAACCTACAGAACGAACAAACGCCGTGCACTGATTGGGGAAGATGTACCGCCCCATCCCGTGCCCGAAGGTATCGACATGAAACAGGTGTTCATTGATAACCCTGAGTTTTTTAAACGTCTAACCTCGATTGTATTGATGTCGCGAGAGATGGAGGAACGCGATGGACTACCGGGAGCACTACGATTTCAAGATCAACTTGCCGAAGCGCTAAAAGCTACTCTGCCGAAGCTACAAAGAACTCTTTACACGATGACAAAAGACCAACAAGCAGAGATGAACGCGCTTGTGGTTGACCCTTCGAGCATCAAAGCCAAATCAGTGATAACAAAAACAGTGCTTGCAGAGTTTCGGGCGTATCGACAGAGCCGGGGCGCTGAGCCGAAAAACATCGCCATGCAGGAAATGAGGCTAAACAGCCTGTCTAAATTCTTGACTACGCATCAGCGGTCTTTGGACTTCGATTCTGTATCCGCATGGCTTGATTCATTGGGCCTAAGCACCAAAACACTTCACCAGTATCGACTTGCTGGAAGTGTTTTTTGGAAGTGGGCGATGAAACATGACAGGCGTTGGCGCGAAAATTACAAGGACAAAGGAAGTCCATTCGACAACCATGACTTGCCTCAAATGAAAAGCAAAGCACGCAGCGATGCCGAACGTAAAGACTTCAAACTGGAAGAACTGTCGAGACTTCACGTAGCCGCCTTAAAGGATGGTAATGTGGCCCTGGCAGACCTAATCCTCATGGGTGCGTACACCGGGGCCAGGATTGAAGAACTATGCCGTCTACGAATTGAACACGTCATCACCGTGGACGACGTGCAGAGCTTCGACATCGTTGAAAGCAAGACTAAGGCAGGGATTCGAGTTGTTCCGGTCCACCCTGCACTAAAAACCATCGTTAAACGACTCGTAGACGATTCCAAGGACGGATATCTAATACAGACTAAAGGCCACAACAAGTACGACATCCGCTCAGATGCGCTGGGAAAGGCATTTGGTAGGTTGAAGACCGCCCAAGGCTTTGGACCACAACATGTGTTCCACAGCATCCGGAAAACTGCCATTACCCAACTTGTGAGAGCCGATGTACCCGGAACACTAATTGCGGAATTAGTAGGTCATGAAACAGGTACTGTGACCTTCGACATTTACAGCCAAGGTGCGAGCGCGGTCCAAAAATTTGTTGCGATTTCAAAGTTACCTCTTATAGCCAGATGCCTCCGATGAGTGAGATCAACGATACAAGCGTTTTAGCAACCGAAGTCTGCACTCTTTAGTGAATCAGTATGACCTACTCGAAAACGATGGAATATTTTTCTAATTTAAATATTAATAATTTCTCCATTGTCTCGAAGCTAGACCAGTCGTAGGCTCTCGGTAAAAAACATCAAAATTAAAACAAGCCGCCTATATCCAATAAGTTATTAATCTTTTGACACCTACCAAGACCTTATAGCAAAAAGATATCAATACAGAAAAATCAATAGTGAATCATCATAATAATAAGCCATAAAAATCGAGGCTTAACTATATAAATAGATATGTACGAATCAAATTCTATATACACACCAATCAAAATTATGAAACCTACCCTAATCAGGACACACCGCAACTGCTGATTGACGCTTGCATCCGTGTAAAAACATCAGTCAAAGTCGAGAACCGTTCCCGACTCAAAACCCGAGTGACAAACTCCAAAAGGCGACCCTAATGCGCTAGGTGTGGAGTGTCACGCGATCATGCTGTGCACAATGGATTTTCCGGGAAGTTGAAATCGGACAATTTAACAGCCTCTGCGCCAATCTAGGAAATATAAATTAACGGACTTCAACAGGATGATGGCTCTGTGAAACAGATACAACCATCAACAGACAGGACTTTCGCCATACTGGAACCAGTCTGCTCCGCAGTTACCCGAGAACAGACTTTAACCGCCGATCGAATTGCCCCGGCGGGCTAACCCATCACGTGGGGAATAGCTGTCTAGTATGGAATCGCTCCGGGACGGTCTTCAAACCATTCTTGACTTTCTCCTTAACAGGAGAAATTCGTCCAAACATTCTTCAACAACTTAATAGATTTTAAAGAAAAATTAACGCTACCGATAGGATATCGCTGTAGGCGATGCCCCGAAGGGGCGTAACTGAAAAACCAATAGATATTAACTTACGCCAACAAAAATTAACGAATACAAAAACCATGCAGATAATAAGCACCACGATGATCATCTACTCCATTACCGGCGGAATGATCTTATTCAATGCATTTCGTTATCTTTCCTTCATTTGAGCAGATCAAGAAAAAATCTTTCACGATAGACTTCTTCAAGATTCAAAAAATGAATGCACGTTGAATGACAAATACATGAGCAACCACCATTGACCGTGTTGACTTGGACGGCCGAAACACAACGAATATGCCCGATAGACTTGAACCAGACTATTTCGAGCCTTGTCAAGAAACCACAAAACTAACAGGCCAATTCTGGCATTACAAACGGAAAATTTATGAACCACGTATACGTTGACCCTCAACCTTCAGCTCGCCTTGAATCAGCTCCAATAACTAATTACGTGCTACTGCATGGCGATGACCAATTTGTGACCAACTTGCGTTATAGAACCGAGAAAGAGGCTGTTGATGCAGCCCGGAAACTCGGCTTCACTCCATGGGTGGCTCGGGTCCGAATTCCGAATAAACGCAACCCCGAACATTGGCAATTCGCTACTGAATGAGCATCAATTACCTTGACTCTACTGGGGCAGAGATTGATCAAATTGACTAACACACAAATTTGCCAGTTCATCTGTGACAAGTTAATGAGAATTCTAAGCGTCTAACCTGAGCTGCATGACCTCTTCACCAGATAGTTAACTGACGGGACAAGCACCAACAAACGACCGTTAAACGATACCTTCCCGACAGTCGGTATTGGGTGTCATAAAAATAGGCTTTGTAATTTTGTGATACCATTACACACTGATACCACCTTAAGCGATACCAGTGGAGTCACCCGCCATGTCCCGCAATTTCCTTTATTGCCGCGTTAGCACCGCCACCCAGTTCACCGAGAACCAGGTGCAAGAAGTGAAAGCCGCTGGCTTCGATGTACAGGCCAGTCGGGTAGTCGAGGAAACAATCTCAGGCAGCATCGCTGCAAAGGAACGTCCCGGCTTTCAGAAACTGCTTGATAGGATGGAGTCTGGCGACGTGTTAATCGTGACCAAGCTCGACCGCCTAGGTCGTAACGCTATGGATGTCCGTCAGACAGTCGAGCATCTGGCAACTTCAGGTATCCGTGTCCACTGTCTCGCCCTTGGTGGTGTGGACCTCACCAGTGCAGCGGGTCGGATGACAATGCAAGTGCTGAGTGCCGTGGCAGAGTTCGAACGTGACCTTCTGATCGAACGCACACAGGCAGGGTTGCAGCGTGCCAAGAGCGAAGGCAAGAAGTTGGGCCGTCCAGAGGCAACTGATACTACTGCGGCAGTGCGGCGACTCAAGGCAAGGGATATGACTCAAGCCCAAGTAGCCGGTGAACTGAAGATCGGTATCGCCACCGTCAAGCGGCACTGGAACAAGACCTAACCCACTTTTTTGCTAACTACGGGCGGCTTTTTCGTGCCAGTGATATTTCTGGAAAGCTAGTGTTGATACCTAGGTGGCACGGGAATGGCGTTAAAACTCGACCCAGCCTGTTCAACCGCGGCGAGGATCTCGCGAGCCAGCTCATTGAGCATTACCTGCAGGTTGCTGGGCGAGTACTGCTCGATCAGATTAGGGCTGACTTCGAACTTCAGGTGGAGGCATGATAATTCGGCCTTGACGTTGTAGTTCTTGATCAGCAGGACTAGGCCGAGTTCTGCGTTCTGCAGCTTGAAACGGTAGCCGGAGTCCTCGCCCTACCCGTCCTGGATGCCATTGTCGTCCAGCGAAGTCGACCAGCTCCGAGGCCTCGAACAGGACAAGGACCTCGGGACGAAGCACGCCGGTGTACAGTTGGCGGTCCGTGTCGACGTGGCAGCCGAGGATCCGCACTGCGGAAAGGTCGAGCGAGGATCCGTTGCCTGGGTCCAGGAAGAACCGACCGGAGGCAGATTCTTCAAAGTTGCCCGAATCGTCGAAGTGAATGCGGATCAGGTCCTTGGGTGCCTTCATCGTTCATACCTTTATGTGCTGGTGGCCGACGATCTGAGCGACCCAGTGGCAATGCACCTGACGGGCAACCACTACACGGAGTACCGAACGCAGTGATTGCCTCAGCGTTCTTCCGAGGCGCAGGCTCAGACCTAATTAACATCGACCTGCTGTGCCAGCAGTCCTGCATTAACCAGCCCAGCCCTTTCGACAGCAATGACCGCTTCGAGGGCCGGTTTTGCCTGTCTGGCAGTCGGCTTTCGCTGCCAACCGCCTGCGGCGTAGGTCGCCATGGTGCGGCATATACCTGCTACTTTCCAATGGATGGTGTTTGTTTGCTCTCCACGCTCGGCTACTTCAAGCCAGATAGTTGCCGGTATTTCCATACAGCGAGCGATGCGCTCATAGTCTGCGGCGGTATGAGTGCCGGTGGGGATCATTGGCTTGATACCGTCCGTTGCTTCTCCGGCTGAGTAAGAGAGCTCGGATGGCAGGGGATCGGAAAACTCAGGAAGCTTATCCTGGATGTCTTTCCAGCAATCTGCTTTCTTGAACCATTCGCTAGGGTTTCGCTGACCAGCTGATTTGCGCATAACTTCGTCGAGTTTTATGGCCCAGCCGGCGATAAGTTGTTCGAGTTCGGGACTGACTACTTGTTTCGACCAAAGAAGATCGAAATCGATACGCCCTCCTGTGCGATGTGAGATGCCAGCGATGACATAGGCGATGATCTGAGCACTATATGCAGGGAACCTCATGCTCTTTATCTTCTTTTCTGCGGAGCGATAAAGGATCGCGATCGCTATCAGGCGTTTGAACCAATTCTGGTCTGGCGTGCGGGTCGGCTCGTCCTTGAGTCGCTGCATGAAGATCTGGAAGTTCTTCTGGCCACCGAGGCAAACCTTGTCGGGGAGGCTGGACCAGGCGCTGAGGTAGCGGGCAACGTCGAGCTTGCTGAGGCGGCGCTGCTTTGGGGTTTGCTGACGGAATATTTTCGTGTCTGATATGCGATAGGCTGCCTTCTGTTCAGCCGCCAGATAGGAGCCGCGGGCGCGTTCATAGAACCAGCGCCCTTTACCGTCATCGAGCCAAGTCGTGTTGGCCAGTGTTTCAATCTGCTGATGGAAGGGGTCGTTTGCGGAGAAGTCTGCGAGCTGGACCGTATTCTGCCGGTTGGCTGCGCGTGAGATGCAGGAGACCATTTCACTCAGGTCGGCGCCACCCACTTTGATGATCTTTACCGGGACGGCTACATGCTCAAGGCTAATAGAGTCCTTACGCCGGGCTCGGTGCAGTGAGGCGGTAGTCTGACCACCGTTCACGATCTGCAGGCCCTTGAGAGAGCGTATTTCGATGCCGCCCGTGGCATTGGGGGCGACATCCAGATCATCGACAGTGGCGACGATGCCATTATTGAATGCGAGGAACATGGACGGCTGATCGGCGATCGTACGTCTAAGCTCAGCGTTAACGCTCTTGCGCCCCTGAAGTCCCAAAAACGCACGAACGTTCAGCTCAAGGAGGCGGACGCCGTAGCGCTCATATACCTGAGACAGGACTTCACCGGGAAGGACCGCAAGATAGGCATCGTAATCGTCATTCTGTGCAGGCACATGCAGGCAGGGCAATCCTTTTCCTGACAAGGCTATCAAGTCAACGGCGATATCTGTGCGGGTTTCGCCTTCGCCTAGTACACGGAAGAGGCGGACAATGTCATAGGCCTCGAACTCCACGGGTTTTTCGCGCCACTCCGCTGGAGGCGTGATGTTGCCAACGATACCGTCGGTGAGCAGCACGATTCTGATTGCTGAGAGGTTTTTTGCTTCGCCTTCTATCAAGCGAGCGAGGTCACTGGCATCGGTGTTCGAAGGCTCAAGGAGAGATGCGAGACCGTCGACGCAGGCACTGGCAAATCGCAGGGCTCTTTCCAGAGCACGGGTAGTGTCGGCGGCAGGAATTTTGCTGGCTGTAAGATCGCCGGAGTAGATCGTGGTGAACAGGTCCAGGCGAGCGCGATCCTCATCGTACGTGTAGCCATCAATGCGATACCGTGTATTGCGGATCGGACCTTCCTGGTAGAGGGGGAAGGTGCTGTCAAAATGGCCGGCCTCCTCCAGGCGTTCAAGGATCAAGCGGGTAAAGATGTTTGCTGAGAAAGGCTCTTCGGTCGATAGGCCTTCTTCTACTTCGGCAACCAGCTCTTGATGGAACTCTGTAAGTGCGTCGTCACTCATGAACGATCTCCTTGAATGAACGCTTCAAGGGCCGCCGTTATATCTATAGAGAAAGTGGACAGCGCGCGAACATCAAGCGTGTAGGTGGCTTCAGTAATTGCTACGGGGAGTGAGGCTCGGAGCAGGCGCGGGAACCCGCCCGTAACAGAATAGCAGTCCATCCCACGCACCTGTACTCTTGGTGCACTGCGCGCAATATCATCCCCTGGTAGAAGGCCACGGCGCAGAATAGCGTTCTCGAAAGTAAGACGAGCGGCCTGGCTAGGCAGTCGGTCAGCGATCGCAACGATCAGGTCACGTAAAGTATGGCCATCTTGTGCTTCGACCATTCGCACATGAAGTAGCTCGAGCCGACGGAGATCAGTTGTGTCCAGTTGATCAAGTTTTGAGACCGTGATTGAGGCTGCGGGACCGATGGAGCTCTTGACTTCCAAGGCATGTCCAACTCGAGCGAAGTCATGTAACCCGTCTCGTGGAGATGTCCATGTATCGAGACAGCCTGGATCAATAATCAAGAGTTTCTCTAGCACGACTAACTCACCGATCAGTCCGACTGTCTCCCGGCGGGAGAGTCCATCATGCCGATCCCGAAGAAATTGGCGCCAAGCGTCAAGGCGAGCCAGAAACTGCTCTAATGCATCTGCACTGTTCGCCTGGACCGAAGCGGCAACAACATCTGCACAGATAGTCGTGAAAAGGTCGCGTCTTGTGCTGTCCTCGAGGGAAAGCACAAGAAAGATTCCTGACGCGTCTGGCACGGTATTCAGACGCATGCCACCAAGCTCGAAAAGAGCATCTGGTGCAGGGGCTGTCTGAAGCATCAGGCATGGCGCGCCATCCATCGCGCGCATCCCTGCAAGGATATCGAGGGGTACCTCCGTGGAGATAAGCTTCGACCGAAACTGATGAGCTACGGGCGCGGTCTGCGCGAGCTCATCCCAGGCATCGTTCAGTGCGGAAAGCCAAGTCATAGTTCCTCGCGCAGCAAGACACTGTTGAAAAGGAAAATACGTTTGTCAGCAGCATTACTATCGGGGAAGCTGACTACCACGCTGATAACCGGCCTATCAGCCGATTCGACCTTCGCTACTTCAGGATCGATGGGATAGATGATCAGGAGGCCATTCTGCGGGCGTCGACCTCGAACCTTTCTGATGCACTCACCCGAGGGAACGTCAGTGTCGCCCAATCTGCGCGATCTGCGCTCCATATTCGTATGAGATAGAGCTTCTTCAAACTCCGCGTCGGTCAAATCGATAGCTTGATCAAGGGGACTGAGGGCCGTACCGATAATGAAGCGATCGGTAGGTAGAGGCCGTGCATTCCTTGGCTTTCGGGGTTCGCGCAGAACGCATTTACGCGACTGCTCCGCTATCGTGACCTCTTTCTTATTCCCTGTAGCGAGAAAGATTGTCCAGTCGGTAAGTTCGGGATGTTCCATCACCAACTGTGCATTGATATACGAAGCTAGAGCGCTGCCATTCAGCTGGAGGCTTTCCGGGGGGAAAGTGAGATCCTTGAGATATGCGGAGACTCTCTGTCCGGGAACGCCAGACCATAGTACACCGTCCGCCGTTTTTCCTGGCGGTCCGGGGCGAGCGGGATTTTCCGTGCCTTTTCCGAGACTGCGAATGAAGTCGTCAGTCACGTCGGCATTGAGATCCAGCGTCCTTTTGTCATTGAACATGACTGTCTGGATCTTGCCTTCACCGGCGTAGCTGCTCTGACGTTCCTCAGCGTGGCGCTGCTTGTTCTTCGCGGTGACTTTCAGGACATCATGAACGGCAACCTTCAAACCGAATTCTTTCGGTGTGCCCCCCCTCTGCTCCATCTCGAAGAACTGAGCTCGCAGCTCCTTCTGAGCTGTAGCCACGTACCTGAACCAGTCCTCCATATCGGGAGTGGTATAGAGGCGGCAAAGGTCGGCAAAGCCCCGACGATAGCCGAACCACCGTCCCATCTGCAAAAGACTGTCATATTGATGAGATGTACGGAGGAAGTAGCTTGAGGACAGTCCCTCGAGCGTCAAGCCTCGTGAGAGCTTATCACCGCCCACAGCGATGACCGAAAGGCCAATACCTTTGTAGAGGTCATAATCGATGTCCGCCTTCGTCTTGCCATTCGCGGTGATCACCTTGATCTTGTCCGAACTGTCAGCAATTCGTACGCGGACCTGGTCCCAGGTAAGATCAATTGTGTTGCGGCCGTGCACGGTGGGCTTCACTGCGCGCGTTGTGGAGAAAAAGTCGGTGTCCCACACCCCCTTTAAGCGTCGCAGGGTCTCTTGGTCGCCATTCGAGATCATTGCGCGCACCGTATGCAGGTATCGCTCGACTTGGCGATGAACCTCTTCGTGCACGTCGACGAACCGCGAGACGTGTACAAGCATGGAGTTGTGCTCGGTGCATTGTCCGCGTGCCGAACGCGCGGCGCACGTAAGGAGGAAGCTGTCTATTGCTTCTTCCAGGCTGGGAGGGATGACGTCCTGTCCGTTGAATCGTGGCTTGAGCGTCTTGTCATGCTTTTCCGGTATCCAGTTCTCACCCAACTGATCGAACGGACGGACGAGAGGCAGACCGATGCTATCGGCATCGTCGGTTGTCCCGAAAACAGCTGCCGGACCAAAGTAATCATCCGGTGGGGTAAGAGCCGATATGAAGGTCGACGGGAAGAGATCAGGACCATAATCCTTCGCCGACCTTTCGTCGTGAATAAAGATATTTGCAAACGGTGTCGCTGTGTATCCCAAGTAGACGCGCCGCTCGAACTTCATCAGCAGCTTGCGTATTTCACCGTTGACGCGTTTGGGGTCGTATTCCTCCTTGAACGTGCCATCCTCAAGCACGGGCTGGTCACCTGTATCAACCGAAGCCTGATCAGCCTCATCATCAATGACGAGGACAGGGGCTGTTTTTGCTAGAGCAGGCAGGCGGGCGATCCAATTGTTCAGATTTTCAAGCACCTTTGCGTTCTTCTTGACGATGAAAAGACAAGGTTTGCTGTCTGGTGAGAAGTTGGCTTGGTCCGCGAGCTTCTGACTGAAGTCCCCATTCATGTCCGCCATTGTGAGGCTATCGACGAGCAGAGGAGTGAAGGTGCCAACACCGACTGGCCGCAAGGGCTGGTTTGTCTGGCGGTTCTTTGGATTGGTGTCATAGCCTAAAACGTCAAGATCGAAGCGCTTCTGCGTCTGGAGACGCAGAATTTTGTGCATACCGGCGAGTACGATGATGATGCGGTATCCCGCATCCGCAGCGCGATTGACAACGCCTGCATAACTGGCGGTCTTGCCTGACTGCACATCACCAACAACCAACCCCCGCCAATCCCAGGTCCCAGCACGGCATGGGTCGTCCATGGCTTCGAGAATGCGAGCAGTGCTCTCCTTGAGCTCATTTCTGGAGTGTTCAGGCCACTTATCCTCCTCGAGCTTGCTGAGGTAGCGTTGCATGAAATGGCCTGCCTGCCTGCGCTCACCGACATACCAGGGCGCCGGACGGTCGCCTTCTTTACCCTTCAGGAAAAGAGCCGGTCCCTGTTCGGTGATAAAGATGGTCCAGAGTAATCGCGTTGCGGCTTCAATCTGCTCTGGGCTGACGGTCTGCTTTGTAGTTAAGGTGAAAATGGGGGCATCAAGTTCAAGCAGTTTTGTGATTGAGGTACGGTCGATCTTCTCACCGGCCTCTTTCTGAATTTGCAGAATTTTCCTCGCTCTCAGTGCGAGCGCCTCAACGACTTCAAACATTATTGCCCCCTAGTTTTCGTGTCAGTTCCACCTTGAGTCTTGCCAAGTCCCCGGGTAGGTTGAAAAGAAGAATGTCAACGCGTTGATCAAGCGTCATGCTCTCGGGCAGTAGGCGGCTCAATTCGGCCAACTGATCAGCCAGTGATGCTATTTCATCAGCATGCAGCGTCGGAGTTTCTCTACCCTCTGATTCAGAAACATCCAGCCAGATGCGTTCAACCGGGACACTTCTCTCGATAATGGACAGCACTGCATTCAGAGCGCGAAGTCCGCGAGCCGCCTCGCGGTAAGCGGCGATAACCGGATGATCCCGATTGATACGGTACAGCGTGCCGTTTGGCCCTTCAGTTGCCAGCCATACGGCGAGTGCTTCGCGTGCCCCCCCACGGACGCGTGGTCCCTGTCCACGAAACGCGAATACTTCGCGTGCTTCCTGTCTGCAACGTCCAGCTATCGCTGTCAGGCGGGCTCTGAGTGCTCCTGGCGGGCGGGCCTGTGATTTCCTGACGTCAATACGCCAATCCCGGTCCATGTCGGTTGGAAGGTCGACCTGAATACGAGCAAGACGACTGGTTTCGTCTCTTGTCCATGCTCGAGAGCCACCAAGTCCGAGCCAGCTGCCAGGTACGAGCAAGCGCTTACCCCGGTAGACGTAGAAGCCTTGGCGTGCAGCCCATCCACCAGGACCGCCCGCTGCCTCATACTCGCTGTCATTGGAGAACCGGTCACGATGGGGCAACACGCAGGGCTTCACGCTGAATGAAGAGCCCGTGAGCCTGATTCTTTCGACTGGCATGCTAATGGTGGCCGGATGTTGAGACTGGAAGGGGTCCCAGGCTTTGACCGGTCGTCCGTTGAGGATGATGACAAGTCGTTCGGCATCACCGTTGATGAAACGATGAAATACCATGCCGAGATGGCCGCGGATTTCTTCCAGCCGAAGGTAAAAGGCCTCTTTGGAAAGACCAGAGAGGCCGCTCAGTTCATCGATGTTTTCCCACAACACGACCGTCCCAGATTGGAGGGAAAGCAGCTTTGCCACAAGCGAGTGATTCGGCAGCGGGTCTGGAACAGTGGCCACCCAGCCGCGTGCTGTAATGACCCCGACATCCATGGTGATTGCGGTGGTGCTCTCTGCCGTTCTGGAGACCACAGTCATGCGGCTGCTCTGAGAGAGCGACGCTGTTTTTAGTCCCATGCCGAAACGGCCGAGGTCGTTGTCACTTCTGGCTGCCCCTGGGCTATCACCACCGAGCTGCATGGCCTCGGTGAGTCGTTTCTCGTCCATGCCGCTCCCGTTATCGAGCATGGCAGCAGTCGGATTTCCGTCGTTCCATTGAACGTCGACCTCGAGGACGGAGGCGCCTGCGGTGATGCTGTTATCGACCAGATCGGCGATTGCAGTTTCAGGGGAATAGCCCAACCCCCTGAGGGAATTGATCAGTGCGGAAGCCCTTGGTGAGATATCGACAGTACGTTCCGAGGCCATGTCAGGCGACCTGCCGATGAGTAGCATCTTTTTTGCCGGAGGTCCCTGCCAGCTGAGCCTTTTTATGATCATTGCCAGGCACAAGCCAAACATCCTGGATCGTTTGGAGTGATACTCCATCGTCATCGTCTTTGACGGAAATTCCTGGGCTTTCCCTATCCGTAAGATTCAGAACAACGGAAACTTCATTAGGACCAGCATCATAAGCATTCTTCACAAGCTCAAACACAACCAGATTACGGCTGCCAATCAGTTCATCTCCAAGCAACTGAAGTACGTTAGCTCGCGGGCGAAATCGCTGTTTGAAATCTTCTTGATTGATGCTCACCCGAATTACCTAGTGCTAGAAACAGAAAAAGCCTCACAGGGAGGTTTTAAGCAATATTGAATGGTGGTGATTTTCATCGCTACAGTCCCTGTAGAGATCAAGGCGTTGGGCGGCCTCTTCAGTCTGGCCAGTATCCTATCCAGCCTTCAGCGACGCAACAATCGCTTCCATCACAGGGGAACATACCGCATTCCCCATGAGCTTGACCCTATCCCTACGGCTTACTTGCGGAAACTGATACTTGTCAGGGAAGCCCATTGCTCGGCGAAGCTCATCAGGCTGGAGCATGCGCATCATGTGGCCTTCCGGAGTCGGCTTCACGTAGGCAAATCGATCTACGGTGGTGATGGTACGTAGCGGCTCGCTCATCCGTTGCCAGCCACCGGCACCATCGGTGCCGTAGTAGACGATGAGGAAAGCCTTGTCCGGGCCAAGTTCAGCAATGGCGCGCTCTGCACGTGCCAGCGTGTCCTTGGCGCGGCGCTCGGTTCGCAGTGGGTTCATCTTGTAGGTGCCTTCCGGCGCCAGGATGTCCCAAACAGTCCGGTAGCTCGGGCGTAGCGGCAGAATCTCCTGCGACTGTTCCTGTAGGTCGGCGATCATGAATAGGCGGCGGCGACGCTGGGCGACACCAAATAGAGAGGCATCGATGATCTGCTCGTGCACTTTATATTTGAGACGAGCCAGTTCGGCCTTGAGTTCGTCGTAGCGGGCCCAAGGTTTCATGTGGACGACGTTTTCCAGGGTGATCCAGCGCGGCTTCATGACTTCGGCGTAGCGGATGACCTGGAAGGCAGTGTCCTTGCTTTCTTCCGAGCGCGGCTTTGCACCACGGGCGCAGGTATGGTGGGTGCATTCAGGAGAGGAGATAAGCAGGTCGATCGGGCCGGTTTTGGCCAGAACCTCTTCGGGCGTGAGGCTGCGCAGATCCTGCTCGAAGACATGTGCGTCCTTGAAGTTGAGCTTGAAGGATTCTACGGCCGGGCCCCAGAGGTCGACACCACCAACAATTGTGGCCCCAGCTTCACGAGCCCCCAGGCTGGCACCGCCAGCACCGCAGAACATGTCAAAAGCGCGTATCTGCTCCATTGGAAACTCTTCCATTCTTTCAGTCTGGCCAGGCTACCAGGTTCCCGGCATCATTCAACCAATTTTATGAACAAGGACAGTCAATGAGCGACAACCTGGTGTTTTCTCTGGAGCAGTTGGAAACCGACGATCTGTTGATCGACGCAAGGTACGCCGGCGGGCGCAAAGGTAACGCAAGCGATGACCCTTTGACTAAGCTGTTGAGCCTAAGCAATGGCGGTGGCTTCCGGATTCGAGGGACGTACGAGGATCCTCGGTTGATCGTCCTGACCTCCAGCATGGAGGACTTGGACTGGCCGGATAATTTGGATCTGACGACGGGCGTATTCACTTACTACGGGGACAACAAGAAGCCGGGACGAAAGCTGAATGAAGCGCCTCGCCGCGGCAATTTTCTACTGGAGCTGGTGTTCAGCCGGTTGAATGCCGGTGAACGGGACAAAATTCCACCCATTCTGATCTTCACCAAGGCCGGCATTTACCGTGATGTGGTGTTCCGTGGCTTGGCTATACCGGGGGCCATTGGAAGCACGCACAACGATGACTTGGTTGCGGTATGGCACACCACCGCCGGGCAACGCTTCCAGAATTACAGAGCGACCTTCACTGTATTGAATCTGCAGAACACCCCCCGCGCTTGGCTGAACGACATTATCCATGAAGGGGTTGTAGGAGTCGACAGTAAGCATGCTCCTACAGAGTGGTTGAAGTGGATCAAGTCCGGTCAGTACACGCCACTGATTGCCAAGCGCTCACAGCCGGTACGCTCGAAGCTGGAACAGCTGCCCTCCTCCACATCGGACAAGGCGATGCTGGCCAAACTGCATCAGCACTTCCAGAGCAATCCCTATGCCTTCGAGCATTGCGCAGCTAATCTGGTCAGGCTGTGCCTGCCGAATACGGTGGAGCTGGATCTGACCAGGCCATTCCGCGATGGTGGTCGCGATGGTATCGGCAAGCTGCGTATCGGGCGCCCGGAAACGTCCGTGCTGGTGGATTTCGCGATTGAGGCCAAGTGCTACGGCCTGGGGAACTCCGTGGGTGAGCAGCGTGACGCCAACACTGCAACTACTCGTATGCACCGCAGCTGAAGTTATCACGATGGATTGTCAAGATACCGGGACCCGACTACATCCTGTCAGAACGGCCTAAAGGGGCTTATGGATCCCCTTTCATATGTATGGTCCGATTTAAAAAAAGGAGCCCAAAATTTCCGGATTCTAGAATTTTTCTGGTGCATTTTTTACGTACAACCTCTACGTACAATGCAAAAACGAAAAACCCCCGCAGACCTTAATCTACGGGGGTTTTTATGTATGGCGGAGAGATAGGGATTCGAACCCTAGGTACCGGTGAAGGTACAACGGATTTCGAATCCGTCCCATTCGGCCACTCTGGCATCTCTCCAACGGCGCGCATCATAACAACACTTTTGCCGGAAGCGAACCCCCAAGGCGAAATTTTTTCCGTGCTATCAGATGCTTGCGTCGATTAAAGCGGTACGCCCAGACGATTGGCGACTTCTTCGTAGGCTTCGATGACGTCACCGAGGCCCTGACGGAAGCGGTCCTTGTCCATTTTCTTGCCGGTGGCCTTGTCCCACAGACGGCAACCGTCCGGGCTGAATTCGTCGCCCAGGACGATGGAGCCGTCGGAGAACACGCCGAATTCGAGTTTGAAGTCGACCAGCAGCAGGCCGGCGTCGTCGAACAGTTTGCTCAGGACTTCGTTGACCTTGAGCGACAGTTCTTTCATGCGAACCAGTTGCTCGGCGGTGCCCCAACCGAACGCCACGACGTGGGATTCGTTGATGAACGGGTCGCCCTTGGCGTCGTCCTTCAGGAACAGTTCGAAGGTGTAAGGGTTGAGCTTCATGCCCTCTTCGACGCCCAGGCGCTTGACCAGGCTGCCGGCGGCGTAGTTACGCACGACGCACTCGACCGGGATCATGTCGAGTTTTTTCACCAGGCATTCGTTGTCGCCCAGCAGTTTGTCGAATTGAGTCGGCACGCCGGCTGCTTCGAGTTTCTGCATGATGAAGGCGTTGAACTTGTTGTTCACCATGCCTTTGCGGTCGAGCTGCTCGATGCGCTTGCCGTCGAACGCCGAAGTGTCGTTGCGAAACAGCAGGATCAAGCGGTCAGCGTCATCGGTCTTGAAAACCGATTTGGCTTTGCCGCGGTAGAGTTCTTCACGTTTTTCCATGATGGGCTCCGCTTGCTAAGTAGGTGGGCTAGGCGATGTGTCGCCAGTCGAGCCCTGAATCTTGATCGGCCAGTTGCAGCCAGTCCGGGTCGCACCCGAGGGTGTCGACAAAACATTGCCGGGCCAGCTGCGGCAGGTTGTTCTTGCTGCTCAGATGGGCCAGGACCAGGTGTTGCAGGCCTTGCCAGCCCAACTCGGACACCAGGAATGCCGCCTGGTGGTTGTTCAAATGCCCCAGTTCACCACCCACCCGCTGCTTGAGAAAGTACGGGTAGTGACCGCGAGCCAGCATGTCACGGCAATGGTTGGCCTCGATCATCAACGCATCGAGGTCACGATAGCCGTCCAGCACCTTGTTGCAGTACGAGCCCAGGTCGGTCAACAGGCCGAAGCGCCGCTCACCGTCACTGAACACATATTGCGTCGGCTCCTGTGCATCGTGGGCCACGGCAATGACGCCGATGCTCAGTGCGCCGATCTGCAGTTGCTCGCCGCCAGCCAGAAGGCCAGCCGGTTCAATCGGTTTGCGCATCCCGCGCAGGGTGCCGCGACTGAGGTAGACAGGCAGATTGTAGCGCCGAGACAGCAAACCCACGCCATGCACGTGGTCGGCATGTTCGTGGGTCACGAGTATCGCGCTCAACTGCGCCGGGTTCACACCCAGGCGCAGCAAGCGTTTTTCGGTTTCCCGCAAGGAGAAACCACAATCCACCAGCACATACGTGTCAGCGCTGGCTATCAGCGTGCCGTTCCCTTGGCTACCGCTGCCGAGAACGGCAAAACGCATGTGATCAGCCCAGGTTGTCCTGAATCACGCTCAACACTTTGCGCGCCACGTCAGCCGGCGCCACGGTGTTGATGTTTTTCTCGACGGTGACCTGAACGGTATCGCCTACCTTGCTCAGGCGAACCTGATAACGCTCGGCACGGGCTTCAACTTCTTCCTTGTCCGGCTTGCTGCCGAACAAACCGCTGAGGAAACCAGGCTTCTCGTCTTTCTTCTCGGCTTTTTCGGCCAGGTTGATGTAGTACAGGCCCAGGCTGCGGTTGATGTCTTCAACGCGCCATTCGCCCTGCTCCAGCGCACGACCGACGCTCGACCAGGCACGATCCAGGTCGGTGCCGACGTTCAGAACCGGGTTGCCGCTGCCGTCTTCGCTCAGGCTGACACGGCTTGGCGCATCAAAATCACGCGAGGCCAGCATGGAGACCGAACCGCCCTTCTCCGACGTGCGGCTCATGCTTGCCAGCATGTCGTCGACCAGCGCTGCGTCCAGGCCCGTGTTGACCGAACGGTTGGTGAAGGCCACATCGGCGGTGCTGCCGGCAGGACGCTCGGCGCTGACCACATAGACTTCACTGGTGTTGCGCTGCACGCCTGGCTCGATACGGACCCGCACGCGGGTTTCGCTGTCGGCGCCGACACCGGCTGCGCTCAGGCGCTTGGCCATCGCGGCGGACAGTTCGTCGGAATGCTGCCAGGTGGTGGTGAACTCGCCGGTTTGCGGGCGCTGTTCATCCAGACGGAAACCGTTGTCCTGGAAGAACTGCACAGCCACTGGCCAGACTTCGGCTGGCGGGTTTTGGGCCAGGATCGATCTCGAATCACCGCTCTTCTGCAGCGAGTAGGCACTGGCATCGGCAGCAGCGGACAGCGGCTGCGGACGCGGCACGATGTATTCGCCCTTGACGGTGTCATCGGCCACGTTGCGCGGGATCGGCAGCAGCGGATCCAGACGCTTGGCAGTGCTGACGTCCGTTGGCAATTGCATAGGTGCAGTCTGTTGCGCTTCCAGGTAATCGCTACCACGGTCACGGAAATAACCTTCCGGGCCCCAGACCCATCCACAGCCACTGGTGCTGGAGATAATCAAGGCAAGTGCGGAAAGTCCGGCCAATCGCTTCATGCGTAGTGCTTCCTCAATTAAACCAGTACGCCGGACTGGCGCATGGCCTGCCGCAGCGGTTCGTGACAGGCAGCGCTGAGCCAGGTGAGCGGCAGACGGATACCGTCCGGCATCAAGCCCATTTCATGCAGTGCCCATTTCACGGGGATAGGGTTGGATTCGATAAACAGGGTTTTATTGAGCGGCATCAGCTTTTCGTGAATCGCGCGGGCCGTGACGGCATCGCCTTTCAGAGCAGCGTTGCACAGGTCGGCCATGTCGCGCGGGGCAACGTTGGCGGTCACGGAAATGTTGCCTTTGCCGCCGAGCAGGATCAGCTCCACCGCTGTCGCGTCGTCGCCGGAAAGCACCACGAAGTCTTCGCTCACGCCGTCGATGATCGCTTTGGCACGGGCCAGGTCGCCGGTGGCTTCCTTGATACCGATGATGTTTTTCACGGTCGACAGGCGGATCACGGTTTCGGTCAGCATGTCACACGCCGTACGGCCCGGTACGTTGTACAGGATTTGCGGAATGTCGACGGCTTCGGCGATGGCCTTGAAGTGCTGGTACAAGCCTTCCTGGGTCGGCTTGTTGTAGTACGGCGTCACCAGCAGGCAAGCATCGGCGCCGGCGGTCTTTGCATTGGTGGTCAGCTCGATGGCTTCGCGGGTCGAGTTGGCGCCGGTACCGGCGATCACCGGAATGCGCCCTGCAACCTGCTTGACCACGTAACGAATCACTTCGATGTGTTCGTTCACGTCTAGCGTGGCCGATTCACCTGTCGTGCCGACCGCCACGATGGCGTGGGTGCCGTTTTGCAGGTGAAAGTCCACCAGTTTGCTCAGGCTGTCCCAGTCGAGACGACCCTGTGCATCCATGGGTGTGACCAGTGCCACCATACTGCCCGCAATCATGCAACCGCTCCTGCCGGAAAAAGAGAGCCGTAATGGTACTGGCGCCAAGATGCTTGTACAAGCGAAGTACTGCGCTGCTGCCATTCCCCTTGGCGCTGCTTTTCGCTACCCTTCAGACTTTGATCGGTACTGACAAGCTCGTACGCCGGGTTTCAGCCTCCATTTTCGGCATCACAAGCCCCGATCCAGCGTTGCCACCCTTCGCTCTTGCCTTAATGGAGCACGTTGCAACCTTCCGGCTCGGGTTTTCTGAATTCGCATCCGCAGGCTCGCCCCCGGTAATAAAAGCCCGTAGAAGTATCGACCGCTCATCGCTTTAGGAATGCTGCATGTCCACCCCCACAGTTCGCGAACAATTCCTTGTCATCAGTGCCCTCGGCGCCAACCCCATGGAGCTGACTAACGTCCTGTGCCGCGCCAGCCATGAAAACCGCTGCGCCGTGGTCACCTCTCGCCTGACCCGTCATGGCGAGTGCAGTGCGTTGATCCTCGAGATCTCCGGTAGCTGGGACGCCCTGGCGCGCCTGGAAGGCAGCCTGCCGAGCCTCGCCAAGAAGCACGCTTTCACGGTCAACGTGGTGCGCAGCGCGGCGCTGGAGAACCGTCCCCAGGCCCTGCCGTACGTTGCCTATGTCAGCTCGGCTTACCGCTCGGACATCATCAACGAACTGTGCCAGTTCTTCATGGACCATAACGTCGAGCTGGAAAACCTGACCTGCGACACCTATCAGGCACCGCAAACCGGCGGGACCATGCTCAACGCCACGTTCACCGTGACCTTGCCGGCTGGCGTGCAGATCAGCTGGTTGCGCGACCAGTTCCTGGATTTCGCCGACGCGCTGAACCTGGATGCCCTGATCGAACCGTGGCGCCCACAAAACCCAATGTAAGGAAGCTCTCATGGCCGTTGCCATCGACCAACCGGTTGCCGACTTCGAAGCACCCGCCACCAGCGGACAGACCGTCAGCCTCGCGAGCCTTAAAGGCAAGCAAGTGGTGATCTACTTCTATCCGAAGGACAGCACACCGGGCTGCACGACCCAGGGCCAGGGCTTTCGCGATCAGCTCGACGCCTTTAAAGCGGCGAACACCGAAGTCTTCGGCGTGTCCCGCGACAGCCTGAAATCTCACGAGAACTTCAAGGCCAAGCAAGCGTTCACCTTCGAGCTGATCAGCGACAAGGAAGAGGCGCTGTGCCAGCTGTTTGATGTGATCAAGCTGAAGAAGCTTTATGGCAAGGAATACATGGGTGTTGATCGCAGCACGTTTTTGATCGACAAGAACGGTGTACTGCGTCAGGAATGGCGCGGCGTTAAGGTGCCGGGGCATGTGGATACTGTTCTGGCTGCTGCGCAGGCATTGAACAAAGCCTGATTTTGATGGCGCCTGTTCTGACGCCTTCGCGGGCAAGCCTCGCTCCTACAGGTTTTGAGTCGCACCCAAGCCCCCTGTAGGAGCGAGGCTTGCCCGCGAAGGGGCCATTAAGCTTGAACGTTAAAGCAGAGGCGCCACCACCGGCTCCTTCCGAGGCCAGGCATCCAGCACGGCCTTGAACAGCGTCGCCAGCGGAATCGCAAAAAACACCCCCCAGAATCCCCATAACCCGCCAAACAACAACACCGCGCAGATGATCGCCACCGGATGCAGGTTGACCGCTTCCGAGAACAGCAGCGGCACCAGCACATTGCCATCCAGCGTCTGAATAATTCCGTAGACCGCCATCAAATAGATGAACTGATCGCTCCAGCCCCACTGGAACAACGCAATCAGCAGCACCGGCACGGTCACCACCACGGCCCCGACATAGGGCACCACCACCGACACGCCTACCAGCAACGCCAACAGTGCCGCGTAGTTGAGCCCCAGCACGACAAACGCGATGTAGGTCACGCCACCACAGATGAAAATCTCAATGACCTTGCCGCGAATGTAGTTGGCGATCTGCCGGTTCATTTCGTGGGCAACACGGGTGATCAGCGCGCGCTCACGAGGCAGATAACCGCGAACCCACTGGCCGATCATTTCCCGGTCCTTGAGAAAGAAGAACACCAGGATTGGCACCAGCACCAGGTAAATCATGATGTTGACCAACAGTGGCAGGCTCGACAGCGAGAACGTCAGCGCCCATTGGCCGAACTTGCCGATCTCGCCGCGTGCCGCCTCGATGGCTTGCAAAACCTGCTCGTCGGACACCAGATGCGGATATCGCTCGGGCAGCAGCAACAACAGTGATTGCCACTTGGCGAGCATGCCGGGCAACTCGTTGAACAAGGTGATCAACTGGTGCCAGAGCAACGGCACCACGACAATAATGAACACCAGCAAAACGCCCATGAACAAGGCAAAGACCGCTCCGACGGCCACCCCGCCCGGCACCCGCAGGCGCTCAAGTGTCACCACCAATCCCTGCATCAGATACGCCAGCACCATCCCGGCGAGCACCGGCGCAAGCATGCCGCCCAAGGTGAGCACGGCGGTAAACGCCAGAAACAGCAGGACCGCCAGCACCACCGCTTCTTCATCGGAGAAATAGCGCTGAATCCAGTCGCGTAACACTTTGAACATCAATAATCCTTAGAAACGAACGCAGCAATTTTCAGGCTTTTTTCAGCCAATAGCGGTAAACACCCGCTTCATCTTCTTCGCGAAGCAGCGTATGACCGGCCAAACGGGCAAAGGTGCGGAAGTCGCGCTGCGAACCCGCATCGGTGGCGATCACCTTGAGTACCGCGCCGCTGGCCATCTTGTTGAGTTCCATCTTGGCCTTGAGCAGCGGCAACGGACAATTCAGGCCGCTGGCGTCCAGTTCGGCGTCATGGGCTACAGCATCGGTCATTGCGTTACTCCGGTTCAGGTGGTCGAGCGGCTTAGAATATCTGGTCCGAAGCGTACTGTCCGGCTACAGTAAGGTCTTTGTCGACTAAGGCTTTGTGCATGACTTTTTTGCGCCCTACCCTGCTGACGCTCGCTTGCCTGCTCGCCTCACCGGGCTTCGCCGACGACCTGCCGTCACTCGGTGACGCCAGTTCTGCAATCGTCTCGCCACAACAGGAATATCAGTTGGGCCGCGCCTGGCTGGCGCTGCTGCGCAGTCAGGTTGACCAGCTCAATGACCCGCAACTCAAGGACTATGTCGAGTCCAGCGTCTACCGGTTGGTTGAGACCAGCCAGGTCAATGACCGGCGTCTGGAGTTCATCCTGATCAACAGCCCGCAGCTCAACGCCTTTGCGGCACCGGGCGGGATTGTCGGGGTCAACGGTGGCTTGTTCCTTAATGCCCAGACCGAAGGCGAATATGCCTCGGTACTCGCTCACGAACTGGCTCACTTGTCGCAGCGCCACTTTGCCCGTGGCGTCGAAGCGCAACAACGCATGCAAGTGCCGATGATGGCCGCACTGCTGGCCGGGATCGTGATTGCCGCTGCCGGTGCCGGTGATGCCGGGATCGCGGCCATTGCGGGCACGCAGGCGGCAGCGATTCAGGAACAACGACGTTTCTCGCGCCAGAACGAGCAAGAGGCCGACCGCATCGGCATCCTCAACCTGGAAAAAGCCGGTTACGACCCACGCTCGATGCCAACCATGTTCGAGCGATTGGCGCGCCAATACCGCTTCGACGCCAAGCCACCGGAGTTCTTGCTGACTCACCCGGTGACCGAATCGCGTATCGCCGACACCCGCAACCGCGCCGAGCAGGCCAAACCCGGCGGCATTGAAGACAGCATGCGTTATCAACTGATCCGTGCGCGAGTCCAGCTGATCTACGAAGAAACCCCAGGCCTGGGCGCCAAGCGCTTCCGCGCACAGCTGGATGAAAACCCGAAAAACGACGTTGCGCGTTATGGCCTGGCGATCGCCCAGATAAAGGGCGGCCAACTGAACGAAGCACGGGAAAATCTCAAGTTGTTGCTGGCCAAGTCGCCAAACGAGATCATCTACAACCTGGCGCAGATCGATCTGGACATCACCAACAATCGCCTGCCGGACGCCCAAACCCGGGTGGACCGGATGCTGACTCAATATCCGGGCAACTATCCACTGAATCAGGTGCGTGTCGATTTGCTGCTCAAGCAAAACCGGGCGCCCGAAGCGGAAAAAGCGCTGGAGAACCTGCTCAAAAGCCGTCCCGATGATCCGGATGTCTGGTACATGGTGGCGGAAACCCGTGGCCTTTCAGGCAACATCATCGGCTTGCATCAGGCGCGCGCCGAGTACTTTGCGCTGGTTGGCGACTACCGCCAGGCCATTCAGCAACTGGACTTCGCCAAGCGCAAGGCCGGGACCAACTTCCCGCTGTCATCGCGTATCGACGCCCGCCAACGGGAGCTGATGGAGCAGGAGCGCATGATCAAGGACATGATGGGCTGACACTTTTCACCAGGCATAAAAAAACCGCCTCTTTCGAGGCGGTTTTTTATTCAGCCGACAACCGGTTTATTCAGCCAGTTTGAAGGTGATGAAGCTGGCGCGATTCTGACGCAGAACCCGCATCGACACCGAGCGGTTCTTCGGCAGCGCCTTGGCGATATCGGTGAACTCCTTGGCGGAACCAATCGCCTGATTGTTCAGGTGAGTGATGACGTCGCCTGGCTGCAAGCCGATCAGGGACGCAGGACCGTCCTGAACTTCCTTGATCACCACGCCACCTTTGAGGTCGTAGGTTTTCTTCTGTTCGTCGGTCAGCTCGACCACGGAAACACCCAGGCGATTGCTGCTGCGCTCGGTGGCCGATTTCGGCAGGGCATCCAGCTCTTTGCCCTCTTCAGGGATAGCGCCGACGGTCAGCTCGACATTCTGGCGCTTACCTTCACGAATCACTTCAAGGTTTGCCTTGGCGCCAGCCTTCAGCGCGCCGACCAGATGCGGCAGATCGGCAGACATGACGATCGGTTGACCGTTCATGCTCAGGATCACGTCACCCACTTGCAGGCCACCCTTGGCAGCCGGACCGTCATCCTGGATCTGCGCCACCAGTGCACCGGCCGGTTTATCAAGACCGAACGACTCGGCCAGATCCTTGCTCACTTCCTGAATCACGACGCCCAACCATCCACGGCTGACCTTGCCGCCGCTTTTCAGCTGGTTGGAAACGTCCATGGCCACATCGATCGGGATTGCGAACGACACGCCCATGAAACCACCGGAACGGGTGTAGATCTGAGAGTTGATCCCCACCACTTCGCCCGCCAGGTTGAACAGCGGACCACCAGAGTTACCCGGGTTGATCGGCACGTCGGTCTGGATGAACGGCACATAGTTTTCGTTCGGCAGGCTGCGACCGATGGCACTGACGATGCCTTGGGTCACAGTGTGGTCGAAACCGAATGGCGAACCGATGGCCACGACCCACTGGCCAGCCTTCAGGTCCTGGGATTTACCCAGTTTCAGGACCGGCAGATCCTTGCCTTCGATTTTCAGCAGCGCCACGTCGGAGCGTGGATCGGTGCCGACCAGTTTGGCTTTCAGCTCACTACGGTCAGCGAGACGGACGAGAATTTCGTCGGCATCGGCGATCACGTGATTGTTGGTCAGGATGTAGCCGTCAGACGAGATGATGAAACCCGACCCCAACGACTGGGCTTCGCGCTGACGATCACCGCGCGGCGTACGCGGTTGTGGCGGCATGCCGCGCTCAAAGAACTCGCGCAACATCGGCGGCAAGCCTTCAAGGTCTGGCATCTGCTGGCTCGACACTTTGCGGTCCGGCAGTTTCTGCGTGGTACTGATGTTTACCACCGCGGGCGAGGCCTGCTCGACCAGCTGCGTGAAGTCAGGCAACTCGGCCGCTTGTACAGCGACCGCCTGACCGAGCACCAGCACGGTGGCAAATATGGAGAGGTAAGACTTCAAGCGTGGTATCGACATACGGCTCCCGTTACGACGAGCATGGTTAAGCGATATGGAGCAAGGAACACCGGGAACGATACGCCGGTATTTTTGTTCCGGGAACAACAAACAAGGCCAGAGCCGAGGGGCTCTGACCTATAAAAAATTTCGGGGATATTTGCAAATTGAAATGCTCACCAAACATTTCGGTTTCAGCTCACTACTGGGTTGCAGTGGCATCGGAGCGCATGGACAGCGCAATCCGTTCAGCGGTGCCTACCGGGATTTCACCGACGACGGTGACCATCATCTCGCCTTGAGGGGTGGTCAAGCGCCGGGATACAGCGACGGTCGGGCCCAACTGAGTGCGGGTATCGGTGACGGGGGCACCATTGAGCGGCTCAAGGAACACCGAAAAACGTGCGAGACCATCGTCATACATCAGGCTGCTGACCTGGGTTTTGGTCGCGGGATCCTTGCGTGAAGTGCTGCTGGTCAGCTCAAAGCCGGCAGGCAACCAGTCCGAATGCCAGTTCTGGGCAGCCTTGACGGCTGAAGCCTTGTCGCTGTCGAGGATGATGGCTTTGCAATCCGGGCCTGCCTGCAAATCGTCGTCGGAGGGCAAATCGGAGGTATCCAGCTGCGTGAACTGGAACCGCTCCAGCAACTGCCCTTTCTCATTCAGAAGCAATGATTTGAGCGGCAGGCCGGTTTCTTTATCCAGATGCAATTCAAAACCGTAGCGATGTTGATCGCGAGGCGTCAGGGTAACGATGACTGCCGCACGGCCGGCCACACGCGACTTGCCGATGACGGCAAGGTCGTACCAATTCTTGAGCTTCTGTGGATCGAGTGTACGAGCAGCGGAGTTGGGGGAATCCCCAAGCCCTGCAATCAGAAGACCGCTGACGCATTGAGTATGCCCATCAATGCGTACAACTTCCTGAGCCTGGCCGTCGAGCTGGAGTAAACGCTCATGGACCTTGCCATCCTGGACGCGGTGCCAGATGTTGTGGGTAGAAAAACTACCGTTTCGCTCGTAGACAAAAGTACCGTGAAAGCTTTGCTGCTGCTCGGCCTGGCCAAGACGGGTCAACCAGTCTTGTGCCTCATCGGCATGGGCTGGAACAATGAACCAGCCACTAAGCAGAAGCGAAAGTAGAGGTATGGCGCGCATGATCCTCCTTAACGGTTTTCCAGGCTCGCTGCACGAGCGTAAGGCAGAGCGCTCTCAGTACCTTTCAGTGCAGCCTGTTGAGCATGTTGGCGCAAGTAGCCTGGCAAACGCTGATCGTGCCAGCCCGGCTGAGCCTGCAATACGCCGTTGGCCATAGGACCAGTGGCTTCCGAGCTCTCATTATAGCCTGCCAAAACAGCTGGACCCTTGACCTGAGGAACGGCCAGACCCGGTTGAGTGGAGTGCTGAGCCAGCTCGACACCCGCGATCTCGTCCTGGTTGTACAGACGAACACCTGCCAACACGGCGACGGTAACCGAAGCGGCTACAGCGAGGCGACCCAGGCTGCGCCATGGACCACGGGAGGCTTTCGCCGGTACGGCTTCATCAGCCAACGCAGCAGAAACGGCCGCTGCAATGTCCAGACGTGGAAGCAGCAGATCCTTGTGCATCACTGCCCGAGCGATTTGATAACGAGCCCATGTTTCACGGGTTTCAACATCGTCAAAGGCATTCAATACCCGACGCAATTCCAGTTCGTCCGCTTCGTTATCCATCACTGCGGACAGCGATTCCTGCAGGGCTTCACGACTCATGGCGTTCCTCTCTTGGCTGTCGCCGCTGTCTCAGTTTTCCTGCAACAACGGCTGCAGGGCTTTATCGATGGCCTCCCGAGCGCGGAAAATCCGGGAGCGCACGGTACCCACCGGACACTGCATGACTGCCGCAATGTCCTCGTAACTCAGACCATCAAACTCACGTAAAGTTAAAGCCGTACGCAAATCTTCCGGCAGTTGCTGAATGGTTCGATGGACGGTGCCTTCGATCTCATCCCGCAGCAATGCGCGCTCAGGCGACTCGAGATCCTTGAGGCCATGATCGCCATCGTAGAACTCTGCATCTTCGGAACTGACATCGCTATCCGGCGGCCGACGGCCGCGTGAAACCAGATAGTTTTTCGCCGTGTTGATGGCGATGCGGTAAAGCCACGTGTAAAACGCGCTGTCCCCGCGAAAATTTCCAAGCGCACGGTACGCCTTGATAAAGGCTTCTTGTGCCACATCCTGGGCTTCATGGGTGTCGTGCACGAAACGCACGATCAACCCGAGAATTTTGTGCTGATATTTCAGCACTAGCAGATCGAAAGCTCGCTTGTCGCCGCGCTGAACGCGTTCGACCAGCTGCTGATCCTCTTCCTGGGTTAGCATGAACTCTCCTCGATAAGCTCGGAGGAAGCTTGCATAACTAAACGACCAGACTTGCAAACATAGACTCGGGCTTTTCGCAAAAGTTCTCCCCCTCCAAGCAAGTTTCCTGCGGGCTCTGATTTGGCACGCACGAAAAGCGCAGCTCGGCATAACCCGGCTGCGCGAATAATCTTGTCATCGGATTCGCCGGCAAGGATCAAACCGCAATCCTGCATTGAAGCCGACACTGTCCCTTGATTCAGGCAACGGTCTATTGATCTTGGGCCTTTGGCAAAAGTTCCAAATATTTATAGCTGCGCAAGACCGACATTGTGCAACCGTGAATGGAAAAAGACTGTTAAATCGACGATACAGTCTTCTTGTCGCCGAACCGGTCGAAAAATCATCCGACGAAGCGTCAAGTCTTTTCCGTCACAGTAGTTTCACAATGCCATGTGACCTCGGCTATTGTGCCGCTCCCCCCCTCTATATACTAGTGCGCTGTGTGGCCGCCTTGACTCGCCGTTGCGGGAGTCATGCGCCAACCCCGACCCGGGTCGCTTTGAGCGGAATCCTGAAATGAGCCAACAGTTTCAACACGATGTTCTGGTGATTGGCAGCGGTGCTGCCGGTTTGAGCCTTGCGCTGACCTTGCCCGATCATTTGCGCATTGCCGTACTGAGCAAAGGCGACCTCGCCAATGGCTCGACCTTCTGGGCCCAGGGCGGTGTCGCTGCCGTGCTGGATGACACCGATACCGTTGAATCCCACGTCGATGACACCCTGAATGCCGGCGGTGGCCTGTGCCACGAAGACGCCGTGCGCTTCACCGTCGAGCACAGCAAAGAGGCCATTCAATGGCTGATCGATCAAGGCGTGCCGTTCACCCGCGATGAACAATCCGGCACCGAAGATGGCGGTTTCGAGTTTCACCTGACCCGCGAAGGCGGTCACAGCCATCGGCGCATCATTCACGCCGCCGATGCCACCGGCGCAGCGATTTTCAGAACCCTGCTCGACAAAGCCAGACAGCGGCCCAACATCGAGTTGCTGGAACAGCGGGTCGCCGTCGATCTGATCACCGAGAAGCGCCTGGGCCTTGAAGGCGACCGCTGCCTCGGCGCCTACGTGCTCAACCGCGGCACCGGGGAAGTCGACACCTACGGCGCACGCTTCGTGATCCTCGCGTCCGGCGGTGCAGCCAAGGTCTACCTCTATACCAGCAACCCCGACGGCGCCTGCGGTGATGGCATCGCCATGGCCTGGCGTTCGGGCTGCCGGGTGGCGAACCTGGAGTTCAACCAGTTTCACCCGACGTGCCTGTATCACCCGCAAGCCAAGAGCTTCCTGATCACCGAAGCCCTGCGCGGCGAAGGTGCGCACCTGAAGCTGCCCAATGGCGAACGCTTCATGCAGCGTTTCGACCCGCGCGCCGAACTGGCGCCACGGGACATCGTCGCCCGGGCCATCGACCATGAGATGAAGCGCCTGGGTGTCGATTGCGTTTATCTGGACATCAGTCACAAGCCGGAAGCGTTCATCAAGACGCACTTCCCGACGGTGTACGAGCGCTGCCTGGAGTTTTCCATCGACATCACCAAGCAACCGATTCCGGTGGTTCCCGCGGCGCACTATACCTGCGGCGGCGTGATGGTCGACCAGCAGGGCCGCACCGACGTGCCGGGGCTGTATGCAATTGGCGAAACCAGTTTCACTGGCCTGCACGGCGCCAACCGCATGGCCAGCAACTCGCTGCTGGAATGTTTCGTTTACGCACGCTCGGCGGCAGAAGACATTCTTGAGCAACTGCCGCAGGTTTCGATTCCGGTCGCCCTGCCCGTCTGGGATGCCAGCCAGGTCACCGACTCGGATGAAGACGTGATCATTGCGCACAACTGGGATGAACTGCGGCGATTCATGTGGGACTACGTCGGCATTGTGCGCACCAACAAGCGCCTGCAACGTGCGCAGCATCGCGTGCGGCTGTTGCTGGACGAAATCGACGAGTTCTACAGTAACTACAAGGTCAGCCGGGACTTGATCGAGCTGCGTAACCTGGCCCAAGTGGCGGAATTGATGATTCAGTCAGCCATGGAACGCAAGGAAAGTCGCGGCCTGCATTACACCCTCGACTACCCGAACCTGCTGCCGGAGGCGCTGGACACTATTCTGGTGCCGCCCACCTACGCCGACTGAACGTGAGCCGAACCCGCAGGCGTCGGTGCACATCCGCCGCCTGCGAATCCCTGGGCACACAGATCGCCCGGACCCGCCGCTCGCCCTGCAGGCGAAAACGCAGGACGACGACCAGCGGCAGCGCGAGGCTGTCCGGCCGTAGCTGAACCGCCTGCCAACCCGCCGCCTGATTCCACAACTGCCAGCCATCCGCATCGCGACGCAAGCCGCGAAACGCCTGTGGGTGTGTCAGTAAAATCTGGCGTGGCAATGCCCAAACGCAATGAGCCAGGCAGCAAAAAGCGCCGAGCAAGCTAGCCCAGACCGGTATGGCAAGCAGAAACAACGCACCCAGCGCGAACAGCTGGGCCAACAGATACGCCGCCAGCAACTGCCCAGAGGCATGCCAGCGGCATTCGAACGCATTACTTGGGCTGGACACGATCCAGGATCATGCGAACCATGCGCTGCAGCTCCGGATCTTCCGACTCGGCGCGTTCCATGAACCAGCCGAACATGTCCTGATCTTCGCATTCGAGCAGCTTGCGGTAGCAATCGCGGTCGACATCATTGAGGTGCGGGTAGACCTCTTTCACGAACGGCACCAGCAACACGTCAAGTTCAAGCATGCCGCGGCGGCTGTGCCAGTAGAGGCGATTCAGTTCAACATCTTCGACCATGGAGCGCTCCTCAAATAGGCGGCAAGTATACAGCCCCGGACACCATCGAACAGTCGGCTTTGGTCGGGCACTGTCGACCTTTTGTGAACTACCCATTTCATGGGCGCCCCCTTATGATGTCCCCCAGACTCTTTTACCCTGCGATCTCCCATGGCCGATTCTGCTTTTTTCTGCACCCTGTCTCACGAAGGCGTTCTCGCGGTCCGCGGCGCGGATGCCAGCAAATTTCTGCAAGGCCAACTGACCTGCAACCTCAATTACCTGAGCGACACCCAGGCCAGCCTCGGCGCGCGCTGCACCCAGAAAGGCCGGATGCAATCGAGCTTCCGCATTCTGCTGCAAGGTGATGGCGTGCTCATGGCCATGGCCACCGAGCTGCTGGAGCCGCAATTGGCGGACCTGAAGAAGTACGCGGTGTTCTCCAAATCGAAATTGACCGATGAAAGCGCTGCCTGGGTCCGCTTCGGCGTTGACCATGGCGATGCCGCCCTGATCGGCCTGGGTCTCGAACTGCCGGCGGACACCGACAGCGTGGCGCGCAATGACGGATTGATCGCCATCCGCGTTTCACCGGACCGCGCCGAACTCTGGGTTGCCGCCGATCAGGCCGACGTCATCAAGGGCCGGTTATCTGCTGTGCTGACCGAGGGCGATCTCAATCAATGGCTGCTGGGCCAGGTCCGCGCAGGGATCGGCCAGGTGATGCCGGGCACACGCGAATTGTTCATTCCGCAGATGCTCAATCTGCAGGCCGTCGGCGGCGTGAGCTTCAAGAAAGGTTGCTACACCGGCCAGGAAATCGTTGCGCGGATGCAGTACCTGGGCAAACTCAAGCGCCGCTTGTATCGTCTGAAGCTGGACGCCAGTGCATTGCCTGAACCCGGCACCCCCTTGTTTTCCCCGACACACGGCAGTTCCATCGGCGAAGTGGTGATTGCCGCACACGCCGGACAAAACATTGAACTCCTGGCCGTCTTGCAAGCCGAAGCGGCGGAAGGTGGCGACGTCCATCTCGGCGCGATCGAAGGGCCGGCCCTGCATCTGCTTGACTTGCCTTATGAACTGGATCGCGATCGCGAGATCCAGCGTTAACAGCAGTACTTGTTGCAACACCCTAGAGAAAAGAAATGAGCGATTTGGCGGATAAGGTCCAACAGGATTTGGTTGAGGCCATCGATAACGATGACCTGGTTCTGCCAACGTTGCCGGAAGTGGCCCTGCAGATTCGCAAGGCCGCTGAAGACCCGGAAATAAGTGTCAGCACCCTGAGTAAAGTGATTGGCCGCGATACGGCGCTGTCGGCGCGTCTGATCAAGGTGGTCAATAGCCCGCTGCTGCGCGCGACCCAGGAAGTCACTGACTTGCACACGGCAATCACGCGTCTGGGCGTCAATTACAGCAGCAACCTGGCCATCGGTCTGGTCATGGAGCAGATTTTCCATGCGCGCTCTGACGTGGTGGAGAAAAAGATGCGCGATGTCTGGCGCAAAAGCCTGGAAATCGCCGGGGTCAGCTACGCGCTGTGCCGCAGTTACACGCAGCTCAAGCCCGATCAGGCGGCGCTGGGCGGACTGGTGCATCAGATTGGTGTACTGCCGATCCTGACCTACGCCGAAGACCACTACGAGCTGCTGTCGGACCCGGTCAGCCTGAACCATGTGATCGACCACATTCACCCGCTGCTCGGCGACAAACTGCTCAGGGTCTGGGAGTTTCCGGAAATGCTGGTGCAATTGCCGGGGCTGTATCTGGACTTCAAGCGCGAGTCCGAACGCGTCGACTATGTGGATCTGGTGCAAGTGGCCAGTTTGTATTGCCACAAGGACACCGACCACCCCATCGCCCGTATCGACCCGCTCGGCGTGCCGGCCTTCAAGAAGCTGGGAATCGACCCGGAGAATGAGTCGATGTGCAGGGATCTGGAAGAATCGCGGTCGATGTTCTATTAAAAGCTTCGCGGGCAAGCCTCGCTCCTACAAAAGCATCGTAATACCTGTAGGAGCGAGGCTTGCCCGCGAAGGGGCCAGTACGAACACCATCACTCTCCCGCGATAAAACTCACCCGCACCTTCAACCCCGCCTGCTCGCCATCGTGCAGGCTGATCTGTGCCAGATGCGCGCGGCAAATCTCGCCAACAATCGCCAACCCCAACCCCGACCCGGCCACTTGCTGGTTGCGCCGATAGAAGCGCTCGAACACCCGATCACGCTCTTCCAGCGGAATCCCCGGCCCGTCATCCTCGACCTCCAGTACCGCCGGCGCCGAGACCCGCAGGATCACATTGCCGCCGGGCGGCGTATGGGCCAGCGCGTTGTCCACCAGATTGCTCAACAGTTCGTTCAGCAGCGTCGGCTCACCGCGCAGCCACACCGGTTCGTCGGCTTCCAGCGCCAGCGCGACGCCGCGGGCATGGGCCAGCGGCGCCATCGCCATGCCCAGTTCCCGGGCCAGCTGACTCAGATCGAGTAATTGTGCACCGCCCTCGGCAATCGCCCGGGCACCGTTTTCGACACGCGCCAGCGACAGCAATTGGTTGGCCAGATGGGTCAAACGATCCGTGCCTTGCGCTGCCGTTTCCAGCGTGTTGCGCCAGGTTTCGGGTTCGCCCGAACGCAGGCCGAGTTCAAGTCGCGCCTTGAGCGCCGCCAGTGGCGTGCGCAGTTCATGCGCAGCATCGGCAATGAACTGCGCCTGACGTTCGAACTGCCCGCGCAGACGCTCGGTAAAGTGATTGAGCGCACGCACCAACGGCCACAACTCTCGCTGCACCTCCACCAGCGGCAGCGGCCGCAAGTCATCGGACTGGCGCTCTTCCACCGCCGTGCGCAAGCGTTCCAATGGACGCAACGCCGCACTCACCGCAAACCACACCATCAGCAACGCGCCGACCGCCAGCATGCCCAGCCGCAACAACGTGTCTGCCGCCAGGCTACGGGCCATGCTGACGCGTGCCTCGTCGGTTTCCGCCACGCGAATTTCCGCCATGCCGTTCATGTTCGGTTCGCTCACGGGCTTGAGCAGGCTGACCACCCGCACGTTCTGCCCCCGATACGTCGCGTTGTAGAAACGGGCGAGTGCCGGATAGTCATCGGTGCGCGGCGTTCCCGGTGGCGGGGCGGGAAGGTTTTCGTAGCCGGAAATCAGGTTCTGGTGAATGTCGTTGACCAGGTAAAAAATTCGCCCGGCACTGTCGTAGGCAAACGTATCCAGCGCCACGTAAGGCACATCGGCACTGAGGGTTCCGTCACGCTGGGATACCCCGGCGGCGATGGTTCGCGCCGAAGCCAGCAGGGTCCGGTCATACGCGGTGTCGGCGGCTTCGCGACCATTCCAGTACGCGCTCAATCCACTGGCCAGCATCAACACCACCAGCAACAGCGCGAGGTTCCACAACAACCGCCAGCGCAGGCTGCTGGGCTTATGCATCGCGGCTTTCCAGCAAATATCCGAGGCCGCGGAACGTCACGATGGCGACCGGTTGGCCGTCGAGTTTCTTGCGCAAGCGGTGGACGTAGATTTCGATGGCGTCGGGGCTGGCTTCTTCGTCAAGACCAAACACCTGGGCGGCCAGTTGTTCCTTGCTCATCACCCGACCGGGACGCGCAATCAGCGCTTCGAGCACTGCTTGTTCGCGGGAGGTCAGGGTCAGCAATTCGTCGCCGAGGGTGAAGCGTCGGGTGTCCAGATCGTAAGCCAGCACGCCGCAGGTCTGCTGGCGTTCGCCGCCGAGCACACTGCGACGCAGCAAGGCTTTGACCCGGGCTTCGAGCTCGGTCAGTTCGAACGGTTTGGCCAGGTAATCGTCAGCGCCGAGGTTCAAGCCATGCACGCGATCCTTGACGTCGCTGCGGGCGGTCAGCATCAGCACCGGCAGGTTCTTGCCCCGGGCCCGCAAGCGCGCCAGCACCTCGAAGCCATCCATGCGCGGCAGGCCGACATCGAGGATCGCCATGGCGTATTCCTCGCTGCTCAGCGCCAGGTCGGCGGCCACGCCGTCGTGCAGCACATCCACGGTCAGCCCGGTGCTCTTGAGCGCCTGGGCGACACTGTCGGCGAGTTGCAGATGGTCTTCGACGAGCAGAACACGCATGGATCTTTACCTCATTCAGGGATGTTCGACGCCATTCTTTGGCGCGGAGTTTACAGCCGCATCCGCCGCTGTGAAGCCCGAAAACCGTGAAAGTCCGCTGAAAGGTTAGTGAAAGGTTCGACCGTTAGAGTCGGCCCACGGATGGTTTCGACTGAAAGCCATCGATCGTGCTTTGAAATGTAGCTCCCGAAAAACGCCTCGATGCGTTTTCGCCAATAAGAACAATAACGAGGTACTTCGCCATGCTGTCCACACAGCCCCAGGTTTGCCCGCCTCATCTCTTTTTTCAATTCCCGTCGTTTACGTTAGTCAGCGCCATCAACGGCTGCGCGACGCGAAACTGCCGCACCTGAAACATCCCCAAAAACAACAACTCCCGTGGAGACAACAATGAATCGATCACTGCGCCGTTTCGCCCTCGCCGCCAGCTGCATGCTGTTTGCCGGCCAACTGATGGCCGAGCCCAAGCGCCCGGAATGCATCGCCCCGGCCTCGCCCGGCGGCGGTTTCGACCTGACCTGCAAACTGGCGCAAAGCGCGCTGATGAACGAGAAACTGTTGAGCAAACCGATGCGCGTGACCTACATGCCCGGCGGTGTCGGCGCAGTGGCGTACAACGCGGTGGTCGCTCAGCGTCCGGCCGACGCCGGCACGCTCGTGGCGTGGTCCAGCGGCTCGTTGCTGAACCTGGCCCAGGGCAAGTTCGGTCGCTTCGATGAAACCAACGTGCGCTGGCTGGCAGCGGTCGGCACCAGCTACGGCGCCATCGCGGTGAAAAGCGATTCGCCTTACAAGACCCTCGACGATCTCGTTCAGGCGCTGAAGAAAGATCCAAGCAAAGTGGTGATCGGTTCCGGCGGCACCGTCGGCAGCCAGGACTGGATGCAAACCGCGTTGATCGCCAAGGCCGCCGGGATCAACCCGCGCGATCTGCGTTACGTCGCCCTCGAAGGTGGCGGCGAAATCGCCACCGCCCTGCTAGGCGGCCACATCCAGGTCGGCAGCACCGACATCTCCGACTCCATGCCGCACATCCAGAGCGGCGACATGCGCCTGCTGGCGGTGTTCTCCGATAAGCGCCTGGACGAGCCGGAAATGAAAGACATTCCGACCGCCAAAGAGCAAGGCTACGACATCGTCTGGCCAGTGGTTCGCGGTTTCTACCTCGGGCCAAAAGTCAGCGATGAAGACTACGCCTGGTGGAAAGACTCCTTCGACAAACTGCTGGCGTCCGATGATTTCGCCAAGCTGCGCGATCAACGTGAACTCTTTCCGTTCGCCATGACCGGCCCGGAACTGGACACCTACGTGAAGAAGCAGGTCGCGGACTACAAAGTGCTGGCCAAAGAGTTCGGCCTGATTCAGTGATCGCCTCTGTCTAGCGGCTGCGGCCCCGCACTGCGGGGTCGCGGCACAGGAGTTCCCCATGCTCGTACAACGCATTTTCGCATCGGTGCTGCTGCTGGCCTGCGCCAGCCTGGTGCTGATGGCCTGGCCCTACCAGGCGCCTTTTTCCTACGAACCGATCGGCCCTCGCGCCTTCCCCTTGCTGATGCTGGGGCTGATGGGAATGGGCTTGATCTACATGGTGTTTCGCCCGTCCCCGATCAAACACTCCGAAGAAGACCCGCCGCTGGATCGTGAAACCCTCCACAAGATCGGCCGCTGCGTGGTGCTGCTGCTGGTGTTCGCCGGCCTGTTCGAGCCGTTGGGCTTCATCCTCAGCAGCATTTTGATCGGCATTCCGATGGCGCGCTTGTACGGCGGACGCTGGTTGCCAAGCGCAGTGATCATCAGCCTGATGAGCATCGGTCTGTACCTGCTGTTCGACAAAGTGATGGACGTGCCGCTGCCTCTGGGTCTGCTCGACGTTCTGGAGAACTGAAATGGATACGCTTGGTTATTTGAGTCACGGCTTCGGCGTCGCACTGACCCCTTACAACCTGGTCACCGCACTCAGCGGCACGCTGATCGGCACCGTCGTCGGCCTGCTGCCCGGCCTCGGTCCGATCAACGGCGTGGCGTTGCTGATCCCGATTGCATTCGCCCTCGGGTTGCCACCGGAATCGGCACTGATCCTGCTGGCTGCGGTTTACCTGGGTTGCGAGTACGGCGGCCGGATCAGTTCGATCCTGCTGAACATTCCGGGCGAAGCGTCCACCGTCATGACCACCCTCGACGGCTACCCGATGGCCCGTCAAGGCATGGCCGGTGTCGCGCTGTCGCTGTCGGCGTGGAGTTCGTTCATCGGCGCCTTTATTGCCACGTGCGGGATGGTGGTGTTCGCACCGATCCTGGCGAAATGGGCGATTGCCTTCGGTCCGGCGGAATATTTCGTCCTGATGGTGTTCGCGATTGTCTGCCTCGGCGGCATGGCCGGTGATCGACCGCTGAAGACCTTTATCGCGGCGCTGATCGGCCTGTTCCTGTCGACCGTCGGCATCGACGCCAACAGCGGTGTCTACCGCTTCACCGGCGACAACATCCACCTCACCGACGGCATTCAGTTCGTGGTGTTGGTGCTGGGCCTGTTCTCCATCAGCGAAATCCTGTTGCTGCTGGAAAAAACCCATCGCGGCCAGGAAGCGTTCAAAGCCACCGGCCGCATGATGTTCAACTTCAAGGAAGCTGCGTCGGTGTTCTGGGTGAACATGCGGTGCGGTGTGCTGGGTTTCATCATGGGCGTTTTGCCTGGCGCCGGTGCAACACTTGCCAGCGCCGTGGCCTACATGACCGAGAAACGTATCGCCGGCCCAAGCGGCAAATTCGGACAGGGCGACAAGCGCGGTCTGGCCGCTCCGGAAACCGCCATCGGTGCTGAAGCCTGTGGCGCGCTGGTGCCGATGCTGACCCTGGGCGTTCCCGGTTCGGGCACGACGGCGGTGATGATCGGTGCGTTGTCGCTGTACAACATCACGCCGGGACCGCTGCTGTTCCAACAGCAACCGGACATCGTCTGGGGCCTGATCGCGTCGTTGTTTATCGCCAACATCATGCTGGTGATCCTCAACATTCCGATGATCCGCATCTTCACCCGCATCCTCGCCGTACCAAACTGGGCGCTGGTGCCAATGATCGCGATCATCACCGCCATCGGCGTGTTCGCGGTGCATGCCACCACCTTCGACCTGTTCCTGATGATCGGCATCGGCATCTTCGGCTACATTCTGCGCAAGCTGGATTTCCCGTTGTCGCCGGTTTTGCTGGGCTTCATTCTCGGAGGTTTGATGGAACAGAATCTGCGCCGCGCACTGTCGATCTCCAACGGTTCGCTGGAGATTCTCTGGTCGAGCGGGATCACGCTGGGTGTCTGGGCGCTGATCGTGGTGATGCTGCTGGTGCCGATCCTGCGGATCTGGCGCAAACGTTCGGTCGCTCGTCGCGCGGTCGCCGATGTCTGATCGAACACCCTTCAACGCCTGGTGGGGTACGCCGCTGGTCGGCGCGCTGGGCGGTTACCTGGCCAGCCAGATCGGCTGGCCACTGCCGTGGATGGTCGGCTCGTTGCTGGCGATCATCCTCGTGCGTTGCCTGACGCCCTGGCAATTGGCCGAAATCCCTGGCGGCCGCAAGGTCGGCCAGTGGGTCGTCGGCATCGGCATCGGCCTGCACTTCACCCCGGTGGTGATGGAGCAGGTGTTGAGCCACTTTGGCCTGATCTTCTTCGGTGCGTTGATCACCAGCCTGTCCGCCGTGGTCGGGGTCTGGTTGATGCGCCGTACCGGTGAGGATCGCGCCACCGCATTCTTTTCCAGCATGCCCGGCGGGTCCGGGGAGATGGTCAACCTCGGCGCACGCAATGGCGCGGTGCTCAGTCGCGTAGCGGCCGGGCAAAGCCTGCGGGTGCTGGTGGTGGTGCTTTGCGTACCGGCGGCGTTCAAGTATTTGCTGGGCGACGGCGCACCGGTCTTTCATCCGACGGCCGTCAACTGGTGGTGGCTGGCCCTTCTATTTCCGGCGGGCGCCTTGGCAGCGTGGATTTGGGAACGTTTGCGTCAACCCAACCCGTGGCTGTTCGGGCCGTTGCTGGTGAGTGCGGCGGTGAGCATTGGTTGGGATCTGCACATTGGTTTGCCCAACGGCGGTAGCCAGATTGGCCAATGGCTGATCGGCAGTGGCTTGGGCTGCCACTTCAATCGACAGTTTTTCCGGCGTGCGCCTTCGTTTATGGGGCGGACGTTGATTGGTACGGTGTTGACCATGTTGATCGCCACGGCGGCAGCCTTGGGATTGAGTGCGCTGACACATCTGGATTTGCGTTCGCTGACCCTGGGCATGATGCCCGGCGGGATTGCGGAGATGAGCCTGACGGCGGAGACCCTGCAATTGTCGGTGCCGCTGGTGACGGCGATGCAGGTGATGCGGTTGTTGTTTGTGTTGTTTCTGGCGGAGCCGTTGTTCAAGTATTGGAATCGGAATCCGGATTCGGTCTGATAGACCGAGTCGCTCCCTTCGCGGGCAAGCCTCGCTCCTACAGGGTTTGTGTCGTATGTGAATTATATGCTCGACACAAATCCTGTAGGAGCGAGGCTTGCCCGCGAAGCTTTTTAGACTGGCGGCAACCGCCAATCAATCGGCGTCTCGCCATTCTGCTCAAGAAACTTGTTGGTCCGGCTGAAGTGCCCGCACCCGAGAAAACCGCGATAAGCGGACAGCGGTGACGGGTGCACCGACGTCAGCACCAGATGCTTGGTCGCGTCGATCAGCTTCTGCTTGCTCTGGGCATGGGCGCCCCACAGCATGAACACCAGATGCGGTTGCTGCTGGCTGACCACTTCAATGATCCGGTCGGTAAAAAACTGCCAGCCCTTGTCCTTGTGCGCATTGGCATTGGCGCGCTCGACGGTCATGGTGGTATTGAGCATCAACACGCCCTGATCGGCCCAGCTCTGCAGATAACCGTGATTGGGAATGTCGATGTTCAGGTCGCGTTTCAACTCCTTATAGATGTTCACCAGCGACGGCGGCGCCGGCACGCCCGGTTGCACCGAGAAGCACAAGCCATGGGCCTGGCCTGGCCCGTGATACGGATCCTGACCGAGAATGACGACCTTGACCTTGTCCAGCGGCGTCGAGTTGAGCGCGTTGAAAATCATCGGGCCCGGCGGATAAATCTCCTTGCCGGCCGCACGCTCCTGTTGCAGGAAATCGCGCAACTCTGCCATGTAGGGCTGGTCGAATTCGGCACGCAGTGCCTCCTTCCAGCTCGGTTCGAGTTTGATACGGTCGTCAGCAGTCATGGTTACATCCGGCAAAAACAATGGGGCGAACCCTAGGAAAGCCCATCACGCTTGTCAATTGATCTGACGCAGATCCGGCACTTTCCTGCATTGCGATCATACTGAACGCTCAAATTCCCGATCGAGGTCACGATGAATCTGCACTTCGAAGAACTCACCGGCACCGACGGCGCCCGCATCGGCGTTGCCAGCCTGGATGCCGAAAAGTCCCTGAACGCCCTGTCCTTGCCGATGATCAACGCCCTGCGCGATCAACTGGACACTTGGGCCAAGGATCCGCAAATCGTCTGCGTGCTATTGCGCGGTCATGGCGCCAAGGCCTTTTGCGCCGGTGGCGAAGTGCGCAGCCTGGTGGAAGCCTGTCGCGCGCACCCCGGCGTAGTGCCCCCGCTGGCCGCAACTTTCTTCGCGGCGGAATACCGGCTGGACTTCAGCCTGCACACCTACCCGAAACCGCTGATCTGCTGGGGTCACGGTTATGTACTCGGCGGCGGCATGGGCCTGCTGCAGGGCGCGAACATCCGTATTGTCACGCCGAGCAGCCGTTTGGCGATGCCGGAAATCAGCATTGGTTTGTATCCGGATGTCGGTGCCAGTTGGTTTCTGTCGCGCCTGCCCGGCAAGCTCGGTTTGTTCCTCGGCCTGACCGGCGCGCACATGAACGGTCGCGATGCGATCGATCTGGGCCTGGCCGACCGCTTCCTGCTCGATGAACAGCAAGAAGAGCTGATCGAAGGCCTGCTGCAATTGAACTGGCAAGAACAGACGCCGATGCAGCTCAACAGCCTGCTCAAGGCCTTGCAGCAGGAAGCGCTGGCGCGAATGCCCGAAGCCCAGTGGCTGCCGCGCCGCCAGCAGATCGATGAACTGCTGGATGTCAGTGATGTACGTTGCGCCTGGAAAGCCATCAGCCAACAGCGTGATAGCACGGACTTGGTACTTAGCCGCGCGGCGCGGACCCTGAGTGAAGGTTCGCCGCTGACCGCTCATCTGGTCTGGCAACAGATATCCCGCGCCCGGCATATGTCGCTGGCTCAGGTTTTCCAGATGGAATACACCTTGAGCCTCAACTGCTGCCGGCATCCGGAGTTCAGCGAAGGCGTGCGTGCGCGGTTGATCGACAAAGACCAGAAACCGCACTGGCATTGGCCTGATATCAATCACGTGCCGGATACGGTGGTGGAGGCGCATTTTCGCAAGGTCTGGGAAGGCCGGCATCCGCTGGCGGATTTGTAAGGTCACAAAACGAAATGTGGGAGCGAGCCTGCTCGCGATGGC
>NZ_JAGYFZ010000032.1:0-57794 GCF_019946675.1 Pseudomonas sp. BF-B-15 | reverse complement strand
GAGCGAAGCTTGCTCGCGAAGGTGTGTCAGGCGACAG
Organism: Pseudomonas sp. BF-B-15; assembly: GCF_019946675.1. Taxonomy (NCBI): domain Bacteria; kingdom Pseudomonadati; phylum Pseudomonadota; class Gammaproteobacteria; order Pseudomonadales; family Pseudomonadaceae; genus Pseudomonas; species Pseudomonas sp. BF-B-15. Next base: position 57,757 of record NZ_JAGYFZ010000032.1, on the reverse strand, counting down.
CACCGTTGCTGACACACCTTCGCGAGCAAGCTTCGCTCCTACAGGGGATTGCGTGCTCAGGTGAACATATTTTTCATGGCGGCGTACTGCAGCAGCATGATGGTCTTCGCGTCGCAGATCTCCCCGCGATAAAACGCTTCCAGCGCGTCGTCGAACGGCCACTCCAGCACTTCCAGTTCTTCGGTCTCTTCTTCGAGCCCGCCGCCCTCGCCGACTTTCGATGAAGCATCGTATTCGGCGATGAAAAAATGCAGTTTTTCTGTCACCGAGCCGGGGCTCATGTAGGCCTCGAACACCTTCTGCACATGGTGCACGCGATAACCGGTTTCTTCCTCCGCTTCATCGCGGATGCGTTCTTCGGGCGCAGCGCCTTCGAGCAATCCCGCAGCCACCTCGATCAACAGACCGTCGTGACCATTGACGAACACCGGCAAACGGAATTGCCGGGTCAGTACGACGGTTTTCTTCTCGCGGTTGAACAGCAGAATCGCCGCACCATTGCCACGGTCGTAGACCTCGCGAGTCTGGCGTTGCCATTCGCCGTTGTTGCGCTGGTAATCGAAGGTGATTTTCTTCAGCAGATACCAGTCGTGGGACAACACCTGGGACTCGACGATGTTGACCCGCTCGGCTGTGTTCGGCATGGCAACGCATCCTTATTTCGTCAGAAAACGCCCATCTTAGACGAAGGCCCTCACGAAAGTTGAGCCTTGTATTCCTTCTCGTATTGCCTGGCGAGCGTTTCTTTCTGCTGGTCGTCAAGCAGCTTGCCGGCCATCTGGAAGAACTTCTGCTCTTCTTCCTTCAGATGGTGATGGACCTTCTCGGAGAGCTTCTTCGCGGTCGCCAGCCAGGCCGGGCTGGACATCTCGGTCTCGTCGAGTTCCTCCATCATTTCGTCCATCTCGTGATGCTCGGAAATCGCGTGGCGACTGAGGTCGACACCGTTGTCGAACTCCATCAGCGGGATATAAAAATGCCGCTCTTCTGCGGTTTCGTGTGCCTGGAGTTCGGACTTGAGCTGCTTGTAGGCTTCAACGCGCTCCGGGGTGTCGCCACTGGTCTTGACCAATGCGACGGCGTAGGTGCGTTGGCGGTCATGGCTTTCGCGCAAGGCTTCGAAAATGTTCATTGGCAATCCTCATCGGCCGCGTTCTGGAATGACGCTGTAAAGGCTAGACATCTGCGCGCTGGCGACGGTTCCTCTGAATAACGAGGGATAGAACAATCGTCGCGACCCGGATACGCTCGTGCATCACTGCCATAAGGATGTAGCCGATGACACTCAGCATCGAACAGTCGCACAACCCGACACCGGAAGATCGCGAGGCGATCCTTGCACCGTTGCGGGCCTACAACGTCGCCCAAGCGGGGGACGGCAAAGCGCAACCGCTGGCCCTGCTGGTGCGCAATGACCAGGGCGAGATTCTCGGCGGGCTGTACGGCCGGTTTTTCTATCAATGGTTGTTTATCGAATTGCTGTCGGTGCCGGAACAGGGCCGGGGACAAGGCATCGGCTCCAGACTGATGCAGATGGCCGAAGACCTGGCGCGGGAGAAGGAATGCATCGGGATCTGGCTGGACACCTTCGACTTTCAGGCGCCGGAGTTCTACAAGAAGCTTGGGTTCAGCGAGTTGGGGCAGATCGTTGACTACCCGCCGGGGCACAAGCGCTTCTTTTTCCAGAAGCGCCTGATCAATAAAGCCGAACTCTCCCTGTAGGAGCATGGCTTGCCAGCGAAGGCGTCCGTGAAATCGCCTTCGCCGGCAAGCCGTGCTCCTACAAAGGTATTGCGGTGTTCAAAAGATCAGAGGCAGGTAGCCAGCGCCGCCAAACGGCGCTTGGCGACAAAGTCGTCATGCTGCGCGTAGTAACTCAACGCCGTCCCTGACGCATCGGTGGTCACGTCCACAAAGGACTCCGCCGAACGCGTGTAAACGGTAGACCCGCCCTTCTTGCCCGGCTGCAAATAAGCGCCCGCATCGACGCCGAATACCGCCTCGTCCTGCCAGGCGAACTGCACGCACTGGGCGACGACTTTTTCCGGTTTGTCCGAAGTCAGGGTTTTGTACGGGGTGCCCGTGCGGGCATCGTTCATCACCGAACCGGCGCATCCCGCCAGCAACGTTGCGGCCAGCGCCACCATCAGAATTCGCATTGCGTGTGCTCATCAAGAAAAAGCGGACTGTATCACCGTGGGCCGGCGTATCGTTCTGCTTTACTTCATTTATACCGCGACACCGCGCAACGATTCGCGCACCCTGTCGCGCCAACCGCTGCATCGCCCCTGTTTTCGGGCTCATTTTTTCTGGAACGTCCATGACACCCAACGCCGAATTCTACAAACCGACCGCTGAATATGCCGACAAGCTGATCAGCCAGATCGGCCAGACGCCTTCCTGGATCGCCAAGCGAATCGGCGTCACCGACAAGCGGATCCGTTACATCCTCGACGGCGAACGCACCGTCAAGGGCGAAACCACGCCGATCCAGATGACCTACTGCGAGCAATTTGCCCTCGAATGCCTGGCCGCAGCGGCCAAGGCCAGCAAGAAGCAGTCCGTGTAACCCATTCTCAAGGAGCGACCATGGCGGCAAGCGAACAGCAACACGAACAGGCGCTGCAGAAGTTTCTCGATGAGCGACCTGAACTGCGCCACGAACTCGACAACCTCAACCCGCTGCTGGCTCAGGCCAAGGGCGAAACCGCAGCGCAGTTTCGCGACGAGCGCTTGCATGAAGCGTTCGAAGCCGAGGCCGAACGCCTGGGGTTGTTTGCCTGGGAGCTGACCCTGCAACTGACCGCCGCGACACCGGAGGACTACGAAGCTCAACGCCTGAACGTACACCGGGAAGTGGCCGAGATGGCGGGGATGGACTGGCTGGAGTATTGCGAGTTATATGGTCTGATCCCATAAACGTCGCCGCACAAGGATCCCGCCACCGATGCTGCCTTCGTCCTCCACGACCCGCGCCAGTCCGGGGCATCTGCACACTCAGAAATGGCGCGGCCGCATCGGCCTGTCGCTGGTGGCCGCACTCTCGGTGCTTGCCGGCATGACCGATGCTATCGGCTTCATGGCCAGCGGCGATTTCGTTTCCTTCATGAGCGGCAACACCACCCGCCTCGCCGTGGCGATCAGCGACGGCGACATGGGCCTGACCCTGCGCCTGCTGTTGCTCGTGGCCACGTTCATCCTCGGCAACGCCTTGGGCATTGTCGTCAGCCGTGTCGGTGGACGCCGCGCGCTGCCCTTGCTGTTGTGCATCGCCATGTTGCTGTGTGCGGCAGCGGCCTGGCCTTATGACGAACAATTGCCGGCGCTGCTGGCGGCGATCATCGCGATGGGCATGCTCAATGCCGCCGTCGAAGAAGTGAATGGCCTGCCGGTGGGCCTGACTTACGTGACGGGCGCCCTGTCGCGCTTCGGTCGCGGCCTGGGACGCTGGATGCTCGGCGAGCGGCGCAATGGCTGGCGGGTGCAGCTGATCCCCTGGACCGGAATGTTTGCCGGCGCGGTGCTGGGGGCGGTGCTGGAGCATCATCTTGGACTCAGGGCGTTGTTTGTCAGCGGGTTGCTGGCGGGGGCGCTTGGCGTGCTGTCGTTGAAGATTCCACGGCGTTGGCAGTTGGGGTATATGCCGCGTTGAACCTGCATTGACTGTTCGGGCCTCATCGCGAGCAGGCTCGCTCCCACAAGGGATTTGCGTCGAGCACAATATTGGAGCGGACCACCGAACCCTGTGGGAGCGAGACCGGCTTGCCGGCGATGGGGTCGACTCGGTCTCAAGGAAAACGCCCTTCGCCGCCCCGCCGATAAAGCTTTATCATGGCCGCAGTTTCGCTGATCGAGTCCGACATGAAGTTCGCCATCGCGCTGTTTTCCGCCGCCCATGCGCCCTCCTCGCGCCGTGCCTTGTTGTTCGCCCAGGCTGCGCTGGCCGGCGGGCATGAGATTGTCCGGCTGTTTTTCTATCAGGATGGCGTCTACAACGCGTCCGCCAGCGTGGTCACGCCGCAGGATGAACAGGACCTGCCCAAGCAATGGCGCGCCTTTGTGGCCGAACATCAACTGGACGGCGTCGTCTGCATCGCCGCCGCCCTGCGTCGTGGCGTATTGAACGACGAAGAAGCCCAGCGTTATCAGCGCGAAGCGGTCGCCGTCGGCGCGCCGTGGGAGTTGTCCGGTCTCGGTCAGTTGCATGACGCGGTGCAGGACGCCGACCGACTGATCTGTTTCGGAGGTGCGTGACATGCCTAAATCCTTGCTGATTATCAGCCGTCAGGCGCCGTGGTCCGGGCCGAGCGCACGCGAAGCACTGGACATCGTGCTGGCCGGTGGTGCCTTCGACCTGCCGATCGGCCTGCTGTTTCTTGATGACGGTGTGTTCCAGCTCGCGCCGAAACAGGACGCCAAGGCCCTGCAACAGAAAGACTTGAGCGCCAACCTGCAAGCGTTGCCGATGTTCGGCGTCGAAGACCTGTTCGTCTGTGGCGACAGCACCGCCGAGCGCGGCCTGACCCCGAACAGCTTGTCGCTGGAGGACGCCCAGGTATTGGCCGCCCGCGAAATCACCGCCCTTATTGACCGTTACGACCAGGTGATCACTCTCTGATGTCGACTTTGCATGTGTTGTCTCATTCCCCGTTCGGCGACGACCGCCTGAGCAGTTGCCTGCGCCTGATCGGCGCGAACGATGCGCTGCTGCTGACCGGTGACGCGGTGTATGCGTTGCAACCGGGCACCGCGCCCTTCAACGCACTGATCACCGGCAACCCGACGCTGTTCGTGTTGGCCGAAGACGCCCAGGCGCGTGCGGTGGAGGTTCCGGATACGGCCAAGGCGATCGATTATCCCGCCTTCGTCGAACTGTCGATTCACTACGACAAGGTCAACAGCTGGTTATGAATGCACTGACGGTCGGCGCCCGCGCCATCGAGTTGGACAAGGACGGTTTCCTGGTTGAACTGAGCGACTGGTCCGCCGACGTGGCCAGCGCCCTCGCCGCTGCCGAAGACATCGAGTTGAGCCCCGAACACTGGGAAATCCTCGAATTGCTGCGCAGCTTCTACGCCGAATTCCAGCTGTCCCCGGCGACGCGTCCGCTGATCAAGTACACAGCGTTGAAGCTCGGCCCGGAAAAAGGCAACAGCCTGCACCTGAACCGACTGTTCAAAGGCACCCCTGCCAAACTCGCCGCGAAACTGGCGGGCCTGCCCAAACCGACGAATTGCTTATGACCGATTATCCAGTGCTGACTCTAGAAACGCCCGCCGAACACCCCTTCGCCCAATTCGTGCGGATCCTCGGCAAAGGCAAGCGCGGCGCCCGCGACCTGACCCGCGAGGAAGCCCGCGAAGCCATGGGCATGGTGCTCGACGACAAGGTCGAAGACACTCAGCTCGGTGCGTTTCTGATGCTGCTGCGGCACAAGGAAGAAAGCGCCGAGGAAATGGCCGGCTTCACCGAAGCCCTGCGTGAGCGCTTGCAACCACCGGCCTTGAATGTCGATCTGGATTGGCCAACCTACGCCGGCAAGAAACGCCATCTGCCGTGGTATCTGCTGGCAGCCAAGTGCCTGGCGCAAAACGGCGTGCGGATTTTCATGCACGGCGGCGGCGCACACACGGCCGGGCGGCTGTACAGCGAGCAACTGCTGGATGAGCTGAAGATCCCGTTGTGCCGCAACTGGCAACAGGTCGGCTTGGCGCTCGATAACGGCGGCCTGGCATTCATGCCGCTGGTGGATTGGGCACCGCAACTGCAACGCATGATCGACCTGCGCAACACCCTGGGCCTGCGCTCGCCGATCCACTCCCTGACGCGCATTCTCAACCCGTTGAACGCTCGCTGCGGCCTGCAAAGCATTTTCCACCCCGGCTACCAGGCGGTGCATCGCGATGCCAGCGGCTTGCTCGGCGACACCGCGATTGTGGTCAAGGGCGATGGCGGCGAGATCGAGATCAACCCCGACACCGACAGCCACCTGTACGGCACCACCGGTGGCGAGAGCTGGGATGAGGAATGGCCGCAGCTGTCGGCGCAACGCCATGTCAAACCCGCCTCTCTCGATCCCGAACATTTGAAAGCCGTATGGCGTGGCGACGTGGTCGACAGTTATCCGCAAATGGCGCTGATTGCGACAATGGCCCTCGCACTACGCGGCCTCGGCCAACCTCGCGAAATCGCCTTCGAAACAGCCCAGAAATATTGGGACGCACGGGACAGATCGATTTAACCGATCATAAGCGCCCAACCTTTGCGCTTTTTTATCGAACCTATCGGAATAGACTCCTCTCCAACGCTTATCGGTTGAGGAGTCTTGAACATGGGTTTGTTAGTCGAAGGTCGCTGGCATGACCAGTGGTACGAAAGCAGCAAGGACGGCGCGTTCCAGCGCGAACAGGCGCAGCGTCGAAACTGGCTGACGGCCGACGGCACGCCCGGCCCGACCGGTGTGGGTGGCTTTGCCGCCGAAGCGGGTCGTTATCACCTCTACGTATCGCTCGCCTGTCCGTGGGCGCATCGCACACTGATCCTGCGCAAACTCAAAGGCCTTGAAAGCCTGATCGACGTGTCGGTGGTCAGTTGGCTGATGCTGGAAAACGGCTGGACCTTCGACAAGCACTTCGGCTCGACCGGCGACAAGCTCGATCACTTCAACTTCATGCACCAGCGCTATACCGCCGACACTGCCGACTACACTGGCCGCGTCACCGTGCCGGTGCTCTGGGACAAGCAGCAGAATCGCATCGTCAACAATGAATCGGCGGAGATCATCCGCATGTTCAACGGCACATTCGATGACTTGACCGGCAATGACCTGGATTTCTATCCGGCGCCGTTGCGCGGCGAGATCGATGCGTTGAATGAGCGGATTTATCCGGCGGTGAACAACGGTGTGTACCGCGCCGGGTTCGCGACATCGCAGACGGCTTATGAAGAGGCGTTTGACGGGTTGTTTGCGGAACTGGATCGACTGGAACAGCTGTTAGACGCCAATCGTTATCTGGTGGGCGAATACCTGACTGAAGCGGACATTCGCCTGTTTACCACGCTGATCCGCTTTGACGCGGTGTATCACGGGCACTTCAAATGCAACCTGCGGCGGATTGCCGATTATCCGAACCTGTCGAACTGGCTGCGCGAGATTTATCAGTGGCCGGGTATTGCCGAGACGGTGGATTTTCAGCACATCAAGAACCACTACTATGGCAGCCACAAGACCATTAACCCGACCGGGGTTGTGCCGAAGGGGCCGGAGCAGGACTTTACCGTGGCGCATGATCGGGCGCGGTTGAGTGGGAAAGGGGTTTGGCGCAAGAACAGCGCCTGATCCGGGTTCTATTTCGATTTTGAGGCCCCCTTCGCGGGCAAGCCTCGCTCCTACAGGTTTTGTGTCCACCCGCAATCGTGCGAACAACATAAAATCTGTAGGAGCGAGGCTTGCCCGCGAAGGAAGCGACGCGGTCTTCAGACTTGCGCCTGAGCCCCCTCAAACCACGCCAGTTTCTCGCGCAACTGCACCACTTCCCCAACAATCACCAGCGTCGGTGCATGCACTTCATGCTCCGCCACCAATCGTGGAAGATCGGCCAAGGTGCCGGTAAACACCCGCTGATTCACCGTGGTGCCCTGCTGAATCAACGCCGCCGGCGTATCCGCTGCGCGACCATGCTTGATCAACTGCTCGCAGATGATCGGCAAGCCCACCAGCCCCATGTAGAACACCAGGGTTTGCGCCGGGGCGACCAGGTCACCCCACGGCAAATCGGTGGAACCGTCCTTCAGGTGCCCGGTGACAAATCGCACCGACTGCGCGTAATCGCGGTGGGTCAGCGGAATCCCGGCGTACGCCGCGCAACCGCTGGCCGCCGTGATGCCCGGCACCACCTGGAACGGGATGCCATGGGCCGCCAGTTCTTCGATCTCTTCACCGCCACGGCCGAAGATGAACGGATCACCGCCCTTCAACCGCACCACGCGCTTGCCCTGTTTGGCCAGGTCCACCAGTTGCTGGTTGATCTGATCCTGCGGCACGGCGTGATCGGCACGACGCTTGCCGACGTAGACCCGCTCGGCATCGCGACGGCACAAATCGAGAATCGCCGGCGCCACCAACCGGTCATACAGCACCACATCGGCTTGCTGCATCAGGCGCAAGGCGCGGAAGGTCAACAGGTCGGGATCACCCGGCCCGGCACCGACCAGGTACACCTCACCCGTGGCAACCGGCGCTTCACCGCTGATTTTCGCCTGCATCATGCGCTCGGCTTCAGCGCCCTGCCCGGCCAGTTGCCGGTCGGCAATCGGGCCCTGGAACACATCTTCCCAGAACGCCCGACGCTGCTGTACATCCGGAAACAGGCCTTTGACCTGACTGCGAAAACGCGCAGCCAAACCGGCCAGTTGACCGTAGGTGGAAGGAATCCAGGTTTCGATCTTGGCGCGGATCAACCGCGCCAGCACCGGCGCATCGCCGCCACTGGAAACCGCGATGATCAATGGCGAACGGTCGACGATCGCCGGGAAGATCACGCTACACAAGGCTGGCGCATCCACCACGTTGACCGGCACGCAACGCCGATGAGCATCGGCGGAGACTTGTGCATTCAGCGGTTCATCATCGGTGGCGGCAATGATCAGCCCGCAGCCGTCCAGATCCGCTTCGACGTAGCCACGCAACAGGCACTCGCCACCGCTGCCGGCAACGAGTTCGCGCAGTTGCGGTTCGATTTCAGGCGCAACCACCCGCAGCAGCGCACCGGCTTCGGCCAGCAGGCGGGATTTGCGCAAGGCAATTTCCCCCCCACCGACGACCAACACACGACTGCCGCGAAGGTTGTGAAACAGCGGCAGATAGTCCATTTAGCCGATGACCTCGAGGCCACCCATGTACGGTTTCAGCACGTCCGGCACACGGATCGAACCGTCGGCCTGCTGGTAGTTTTCCAGCACGGCAACGAGGGTACGACCGACCGCCAGACCGGAACCGTTCAGGGTGTGAACCAGTTCAGGCTTGCCGGTTTCCGGGTTGCGGAAACGCGCTTGCATGCGACGGGCCTGGAAATCGCCGCAGTTGGAGCACGACGAAATCTCGCGGTATTTGTCCTGGCTCGGGATCCACACTTCCAGGTCGTAGGTCTTGACGGCGCTGAAGCCCATGTCGCCGGTGCACAGCGCAAGGGTGCGATAAGGCAGTTCCAGCAATTGCAGGACTTTCTCGGCGTTGGCGGTCAGGCCTTCCAGCGCTTCCATCGAGGTCGATGGCTCAACGATCTGGACCATCTCGACCTTGTCGAACTGGTGCTGGCGAATCATGCCGCGGGTATCGCGACCCGACGCACCGGCTTCACTGCGGAAGCACGGCGTATGGGCGACGAACTTGATCGGCAGCAGTTTCGAATCGACGATTTCGCCGGCGACGATGTTGGTCAGCGACACTTCAGCGGTCGGGATCAGGTACAGATCGGCCTCGCCTTCGCGCGCGATCTTGAACAGGTCCTCTTCGAATTTCGGCAATTGACCGGTGCCTTGCAGCGCCGGCGCCTGGACCAGATAAGGCGTGTAGGCCTCTTCGTAACCGTGTTCGCTGGTGTGCAGGTTGATCATGAACTGCGCCAGGGCGCGGTGCAGACGGGCGATCGGGCCGCGCAACAGGGCGAAACGCGCGCCGGACAGCTTGGCGGCGGTTTCGAAGTCCAGCCAGCCGAATTTCTCGCCCAGGGCGACATGGTCCTGGACCGGGAAATCGAACGCGGTCGGGGTGCCCCAGCGGCGCACTTCAACGTTGCCGTCTTCGTCATCGCCGATTGGCACGGATTCGTGCGGCAGGTTCGGGATGCCGAGCAGGATCGAATCCAGATCGGTCTGGATCGCGTCCAGTTCCACTTTGCCGGCGCTCAATTCGTTGGCCATGCGCTCGACGTCCGCCATCAACGGCGCGATGTCTTCGCCGCGCTGCTTGGCCTGACCGATGGATTTGGAGCGCGCATTACGTTCAGCCTGCAGTGCTTCGGTGCGGGTCTGGACGGTCTTGCGCTGTTCTTCCAGCGCTTCGATGCGCGCAACATCCAGCGTGTAGCCACGGGATGCCAGGCGGTCCGCTACGTCCTGAAGGTTGCTACGTAACAGTTTGGAATCGAGCATGTCGGTCTCTCGTTATCAAAGTTTGGTCAAGGACAGGCCGGCCCAGGTGGCGAGCAGCCCGCCGAATACGCTGATGGCAGCATAGCCCAGGGCTAGTGGCACCTGCCCGCTTTCCAGCAGGCGCACCGTATCCAGTGAAAAGGATGAAAAAGTCGTCAGCCCCCCGAGGAAGCCGACAATCAGCCCGGCGCGCACTTCGAAAGGCACCTCCGGGCGAATCAAAAACAGACCGTATAGAACGCCGATCAGCAAACAGCCGACGATATTAACGGCCAGCGTCGCGGTATAGAAGTGCCGTGGCCAATTAGCGTTGACCCAGTTGCCAGTGGCGAAACGCAACAGCGTGCCAGCGACCCCGCCGACGGAAACCGCAACAATCAATGGAAGCACTATTTTCTCCGCTGCCGGGGGCTTAAACGGTCAAGTTGCGCGAGGTGATTGAGCTTCTCGCCGATCTTCAGCTCCAGGCCTCGCGGCACTGGCTGATAGAACGGTTGCGGCTCAAGCTCTTCGGGGAAGTAGTCTTCGCCGGCGGCGTAGGCATCCGGTTCATCGTGGGCATAACGGTACTCGTCGCCGTAACCGAGTTGCTTCATCAGCTTGGTCGGGGCGTTGCGCAGGTGCAACGGCACCTCCAGCGAACCGTGTTCGGTGGCGCTGCGCATCGCGGCTTTGAAACCCATGTACACCGCGTTGCTTTTCGGCGCGCAGGCCAGATAGGTGATGGCCTGGGCCACCGCCAACTCGCCTTCCGGGCTGCCGAGGCGTTCCTGCACTTCCCACGCGGCCAGGCACAGGCTCAAGGCGCGGGGGTCGGCGTTGCCGATGTCTTCGCTGGCCATGCGCACCACGCGCCGGGCGAGGTACAGCGGATCGCAACCGCCATCGATCATCCGTGCAAACCAGTACAACGCGCCGTCCGGATTGGAGCCGCGCACCGATTTATGCAGCGCGGAAATCTGGTCGTAAAACGCTTCGCCGCCCTTGTCGAATCGGCGACGGGTATCGCCCAAAAGACTTTGCAGCAGATCGACGCCGATTTCGCTGTTGTCTTCGGCAAGGTCCGAGGCGTTTTCCAGCAGGTTGAGCAGGCGTCGACCATCGCCATCGGCGGCGGACAGCAGCATCTGAAAGCCTTCATCGCTGAGGGTCAGTTGCCGTTTGCCCAGGCCACGCTCTTCGGTGAGCGCACGATGCACCAGTTTGCGCAGCGCCGCTTCGTCGAGGCTTTTGAGCACGTAGACGCGCGCCCGGGAGAGCAAGGCGTTATTGAGTTCGAACGAGGGGTTTTCCGTGGTCGCGCCGATGAAAATCAGCGTGCCATCTTCGACGTAGGGCAGGAAGGCGTCCTGCTGCGACTTGTTGAAGCGGTGCACTTCGTCGACGAACAGGATGGTGCGTTTGCCGTATTGACCGGCCTGTTGCTTGGCGATTTCCACCGCCTGGCGGATTTCCTTCACGCCGGCCAATACAGCCGAAACCGTTTCGAAGTGCGCATCCGAGACTTCCGCCAGCAACCGCGCCAGGGTGGTTTTGCCCACGCCCGGCGGGCCCCAGAAAATCATCGAATGCAGCGCACCCTGCTCCAGCGCTTCGCGCAAAGGCTTGCCGCGAGCGAGCACGTGTTCCTGACCGACGTACTCGTCCAGATTGGCCGCACGCAAACGGGCGGCCAAGGGCTGAGCTATCGGGGCGCTGCGAAACAGGTCCATCACTGCCTATAAAACCTCACTATGAACACCGCAATACCTGTAGGAGCCAGCTTGCTGGCGATGGCTGTTTATCATTCAACATTGATGTTGACTGACCCACCATCGCCAGCAAGCTGGCTCCTACAAGGGACTGCGGTTTATTCCTGGATGATGTCCGCGCCTTTAGGGATGTCGAACTTGAACTTCGACGCCGGGATCGGCTCGTTGGCCTTCACGCCGGTAAACAGGATGTTGGTGCGTTGACCGACGCTGTCGATCAGTTGCATGTCATTGACCAGGCCATTGCGGAACGACAGGCGCAGGCTGTCGAACAGGGTGTCCTTGGTCTTTGGCTTCAGCGTGAAATCGATTACACCGCCGGCTTCCTTGGCGCTGATGGCGAAGCTCTGGCTGATCTTGGACACGTCACCGGACAACAGCAACGCCGGCGTCTGGCTCAGACGCAGATCGAGGGTCTTGATGGTGGCCTGTTCCAGGTCCGGGTCCCACAGGGTCACTTTCTTGCCGTCGGAAACCACGACTTGCTCGGCCGGCGCATCGGTGTGCCAGTAGAACAGGCCCGGGCGCTGCAGCGACATTTCACCGGCCGTTTCCTGCAACTGGGTGCCGCTGCCATCGAGGGTCAGCTGCGAGAAGCGTGCAGTCAGGGTCTGGGATTTTTCCAGGAGTTGGGTCAGACGTGCCACGTCCTTGTCATCGGCGTGGGCCGAGAGCGTGGTCAAAGCCAGAACCGGCAGCAACAGCATGCGGATAAGACGCATGGGAGTCCTCATAACATTCGTGGGAGTTCGGACGGTGCGTCACCGCACCATCCTTGCAAATCAAATCAGTCGCGCACCGGGCCAGGCGCCAGGACTTCACGCGAACCGTTGGTGTTCATGGACGTCACGACCCCGGCCATTTCCATGGCTTCGATCATGCGTGCGGCGCGGTTGTAGCCGATTTTCAGCTTGCGCTGAACCGCAGAGATGGACGCGCGACGGCTTTCCAGTACGAACTGCACCGCTTCGTCGTACAGCGCATCGGTTTCAGCATCGTCATCACCGCCGCCACCGCCATTCTCAAAGCCGCTACCGGCCTCTTCAACACCGGCGAGGATGTCATCGTTGTATTCAGGCGCACCGCGCAGTTTCCAGGCTTCCACCACCCGATGAACCTCGTCATCGGACACGAACGCGCCATGCACACGAATCGGCAGGCTGGTGCCCGGAGGCATGTAGAGCATGTCACCGTGGCCCAGTAGCTGCTCGGCGCCACCCTGGTCGATGATGGTCCGCGAGTCGATCTTGCTCGACACCTGGAACGCCATGCGTGTCGGGATGTTCGCCTTGATCAGACCGGTGATCACGTCAACCGACGGACGCTGGGTCGCAAGGATCAAGTGGATACCGGCGGCACGGGCCTTCTGGGCGATACGGGCGATCAGCTCTTCAACCTTCTTGCCGACGATCATCATCATGTCGGCGAATTCGTCGACCACCACGACAATGGTCGGCAGCTTGGTCAGCAGCGGCGCTTCGTCGTGAATGCTTTCGCGCTTGTACAGTGGATCGCTCAGCGGCGTGCCGGCGTCCTGGGCTTCCTTGACCTTGGCGTTGAAGCCGGACAGGTTTCGCACGCCCATCTTCGCCATCAGTTTGTAGCGACGCTCCATCTCCGCCACGCTCCAGCGCAGGGCGTTGGCCGCGTCTTTCATGTCGGTCACAACCGGGCACAGCAGGTGCGGAATGCCTTCGTAGATCGACAACTCAAGCATTTTCGGGTCGATCATGATCAGCTTGGCGTCTTCCGGGCCGGACTTGAACAGGATCGACAGAATCATCGCGTTCACACCCACCGACTTACCGGAACCGGTAGTACCGGCCACCAGCAAGTGCGGCATTTTCGCGAGGTCGGTGATGACCGGCTTGCCGCCGATGTCATGACCGAGGGCCAGGGTGACCGGGGATTTGAAGTTGTCGTACTCAGGCGTCGACAGCACTTCGGAGAAGCGCACGATCTGCCGGTCTTCGTTGGGAATCTCGATACCGACGGTGGTCTTGCCCGGAATCACTTCCACCACCCGCACGCTGGTCACGGCCAGGGAACGCGCCAGGTCTTTCGCCAGGTTGGCGATGCGGCTGACCTTGACCCCGGCGGCGGGCTGGATTTCGTAACGGGTAATCACCGGGCCCGGGTGGATCGAATCCACCGAGACTTCGACGCCGAATTCCTTGAGCTTGATTTCCAGCAGGTGGCCGACAGCCGCCAGAGATTCAGGCGAATAGTTGAGTTGTTTCTTTTCCGCAGGATCGAGAATCGAGATCGGCGGCAAGGTGCCTTCGACGGCGCTGTCGACGAACAGCGGCGCCTGTTTCTCTTTTTCCACGCGCTGGCTTGGCGCGGCGGGTTTCGGCGGCGCGGGGGCAATCACCGGCGGGACCTGCTTCTCGCGGTCCGACATGTGTTTGCTCAGGGCTTGCTCACGCTCGATCAGGCGTTCCTTGACCTTGGCTTGCTCGCGCTTGTCGGTAACGGTCGGCGCGACCACGTCATGCACGCGATCATCGACTTCACGCAACTGCGCAACCAGCTGCTTGCGCTCGACACGGGCGGCCCACCAGCGGTTGGCCGCGCCCTGGAACACTTCGAACAGGTCGAGGGTGATCTTGCCGGTAACGTCCATCACCTTGAACCACGACAGGTCGGTGAACACCGTCAGGCCGAACAGGAACAACGCGATGAACAGCAAGGTGCTGCCCTGGATATTCAGCGCATTGCGGGCCAGATCGCCAAGGCTTTCGCCCAACGCGCCGCCCGCGCCGGCCGGCAGACCGGTCGGTGCATGGAAATGGATGTGGGCCAGGGCCGCGCCCGACAGCACCAGGAACACCAGGCCGATCAGGCGCCAGGAAAACAGCCAGCCGCTCCACTGCCACGGCTCGTGGCGTTGACGGAAGATCTGGTAGGTCTTGACCGCCAGCAACAGCGGGAAAATGTAGGCGAAGTAACCCAGCACCATGAACAGGATGTCGGCACTGTAGGAGCCGACCGGTCCGCCAAAGTTCTGAACATCGTCGATCTTGCTGTTATGGCTCCAGCCCGGATCGTCCTTGCCGTAAGTCAACAAGGCCATCATCAGGAACAGGCACAGGCCGCCGATGGCGATCAATGCACCTTCCTTGAGCCGGTAGTGCAAATGCTGGCGCCAGAGCGGAACAACGGCTGGTTTAGGTGCTGCGGTGGATTTCTTCAAAACGCTTCTTTTCCTGCGCCTATGGCGCGTCCATCTGTTGAATGACTATAAAAAACTGCCCAATCCAGGCAGGTAAAAAAGTTAACCGGCGCAACTGGGACTACTTTTAACACTGCACTCCGGTTTTTATAAACACGGGGCGCACTGAATATTCAAGTGACCGGCACGCATTGTACGGGTTTGTTCGTACGATGCCATGCTGGCAGGCCATGGATCAGCATAGCTAACGGCGCACCGATTGCGATTCAATTTGAGCACGCATTCTCTTTCGTGACAAAGGCTTATGAGGTGTTTTATGAGCGAATCCAAGCATTGCCGCCTGATCATTCTGGGTTCCGGCCCTGCCGGTTACAGCGCAGCGGTTTATGCCGCCCGCGCCAACCTCAAACCTGTGGTCATTACCGGCATACAGGCAGGTGGCCAGCTCACCACCACCGTCGAAGTCGACAACTGGCCCGGTGACGTCGAAGGCCTGACCGGCCCGGTACTGATGGAACGCATGCAAAAACACGCCGAGCGCTTTGACACAGAGATCGTTTACGACCACATCCACACAGCCAAGTTGCAACAGCGCCCGTTCGAACTTATCGGCGACGGCGGCACTTATACGTGCGACGCACTGATTATCGCCACCGGCGCTTCGGCGCAGTACTTGGGCCTGCCCTCGGAAGAGACCTTCGCCGGCAGAGGGGTTTCGGCCTGCGCAACGTGCGACGGCTTCTTCTACCGCAATCAGGTGGTCGCCGTAGTCGGTGGCGGCAATACCGCTGTTGAAGAAGCGTTGTATTTGTCCAACATCGCCAAGGAAGTCCACTTGATCCACCGACGCGACAAGTTGCGCTCGGAGAAAATCCTTCAGGACAAACTCTTCGAAAAGGCCGCCAACGGTAATATCCGTTTGCACTGGAACCAGAATCTCGATGAAGTGCTGGGCGATGCCAGCGGCGTAACCGGCGCCCGCCTGCGCGAAAGCCACAGCGGCGAAACCAGCGAGCTGTCGGTGGCCGGCGTGTTCATCGCCATTGGCCACAAGCCCAATACCGGGCTGTTCGAAGGCCAGCTGAAAATGCGTGACGGTTATCTGCTGATCAGAGGCGGCAGCGAAGGCGATGCCACCGCCACCGAGATCCCCGGCGTGTTCGCCGCCGGTGATGTAGCCGACCACGTTTATCGCCAGGCCGTCACCTCCGCCGGCGCCGGCTGCATGGCCGCACTCGACGCCGAGAAATACCTCGACGACATTCCGGCCGTTTGACGGCAAACTTCACGGTGGGCCCAACCGCC
This sequence comes from Pseudomonas sp. BF-B-15, assembly GCF_019946675.1. Taxonomy (NCBI): domain Bacteria; kingdom Pseudomonadati; phylum Pseudomonadota; class Gammaproteobacteria; order Pseudomonadales; family Pseudomonadaceae; genus Pseudomonas; species Pseudomonas sp. BF-B-15. The sequence continues at coordinate 41,374 of NZ_JAGYFZ010000032.1, read as the reverse complement.
CACCACTGCCCTCCCCTTCTGTAAGCCCGGATGCCATGCTGACTTGGTTACAACGCAACACTCTGACCTTCCCGCCGCTGGAAAAAGCCATGCGCGATCCCAACGGATTGCTGGCTGCGGGCGGCGATCTGTCCGCCGATCGTCTGATTCAGGCCTATCGCCATGGCTGCTTTCCGTGGTTTTCGGAAGGCCAGCCGATTCTCTGGTGGTCGCCGGATCCGCGTACCGTGCTGTTTCCCGACGAACTGCACGTCTCGCGCAGCCTCAGCAAGCTGCTGCGTCAGCAACGCTATCAAGTGACCTTTGATCAGGATTTTGCCGCGGTCATTCACGCGTGCGCTGCACCGCGCGATTATGCCGACGGGACCTGGATCACCGAAGCGATGCAGAACGCCTACCTCGCGCTGCACCAGCGGGGCTACGCGCATTCGGTGGAGGTCTGGGATCAGGGGGAACTGGTCGGCGGGCTCTATGGCCTGGCGATGGGGCAGTTGTTTTTCGGCGAATCCATGTTCAGCCGCGCCGACAACGCCTCCAAATTCGGCTTTGCCACCCTGGTCAAACATCTGAAAGACTCGGGTTTCGTGCTGATCGACTGCCAGATGCCCACCGATCATTTGCACAGCCTGGGCGCCCGCGCCATTCCTCGTCGCGAGTTTGCCCGCTATCTTGCGCAGCATCTGGACCAACCCAGCCGTGCCACCTGGGTTTGCTGAGCGACTTTCGCGCGCGTGGCTTACACTTAATTCAAAGCTTATACCGAGGGTTGATCATGACCGAGTTGGCGCGTTTGAAGTTTTATGCCACTCAGCCCCACTCTTGCAGTTATCTGCCCGAGGAGCAGGCCACAACGCTGTTCCTCGACCCTAGCCAGCCCATGGATGTGCATGTCTATGCAGACCTGTCTGAAATGGGTTTTCGTCGCAGCGGCGATCATCTTTATCGGCCACATTGCCAGAATTGCAATGCGTGCGTGCCTGCGCGCATTCCGGTAGCGCAATTTTCGCCGAATCGTCAGCAGAAACGCATTTTCAAGCGCAATGCCGACGTGCAGGTGCGCCCGACCAAGCCGAAGTTCAGCGAAGAGTACTTCGACCTGTATCAGCGCTACATCGAACAGCGCCATGCCGATGGCGACATGTACCCGCCGAGTCGTGACCAGTTCTCGACCTTCCTGGTGCGTGACCTGCCATTTTCGCGTTTCTACGAATTTCGCCTGGAGGGCCAGCTGTTGGCGGTGGCGGTCACTGACTTGCTGCCGAACGGTCTGTCGGCGGTCTACACCTTCTACGAACCCTCTGAAGAACGCCGCAGCCTGGGGCGCTATGCGATTCTCTGGCAAATCGCCGAGGCCCAGCGCCTGGGGCTTGAAGCGGTCTACCTCGGATACTGGATCAAGAACTGCAAAAAAATGAGCTACAAGACCCAATATCGCCCAATCGAACTGTTGATTAATCAGCGCTGGGTCATCCTGAACTAGAACCCCTTGGCTTAAACCCCATTTTTCGGGCACAATGCACGCCGCTTTTGCCTGGCGCAGTTGCACCGGGCCATTCATTGGACACCGAGGGCTTTACTGCATGTCGAAAGAAGACAGCTTCGAAATGGAAGGCACTGTCGTCGACACCCTGCCCAACACCATGTTTCGCGTGGAGTTGGAAAATGGGCACGTCGTAACCGCGCATATCTCCGGCAAGATGCGCAAGAACTACATTCGTATTCTTACCGGTGACAAAGTGCGCGTCGAGCTGACGCCCTATGACTTGAGCAAAGGGCGCATCACTTACCGCGCTCGCTAATCAAGTCAATACAAGACGCCCGGCTTTTGCCGGGCGTTTTTGTTTGTCTGCGATTTGGTGTGGTGTGGTGTGGTGTGTATATCCATTTTTTTGGTGATGGCTGATATTGGTTCCGCTTTTACAGCGGGTCACTTGGAGAAGCGCCAAGTAACCAAGCGCTCTTGCCCCTTTCGTTCGGTGGCTCGCTAAGGCTCGCCATACCCTCGCTCCGGTCCTGCTCCGTGGGCACGCCGCCATCGGCCATCCATGGCCGGGGGCGGCTAACCCGGCATCCATGCCGGGTTGCCCACTGCGCAGAACCTCCACTCGGCCTCTCGAGGGGGCGACTACCGCCACAGCCGCCGAGGCGGCCTGAAAGCCGACCTGGCTCTGCAGTTGTCCGCGTTGTCCTTCACTGCTGCGCTCACTCATTCCGAACATGTACACCAATCCCCTGTAGGAGCCGGCTTGCTGGCGATGGCGTCCTTTCAGGCGATAAATGCGCGACTGACCCACCGCTATCGCCAGCAAGCCGGCTCCTACAAGGGATTGGGTTCACACGACTCAAAATTGTAGGAGCCAGCTTGCTGGCGATGGACGCCAACGATAACGCGGGCTGTCTGAATGAACGCGTCGCCCAAACGCTTTTCGCCGGCAAGCCGGCTCCTACAAGGGATTGGGTTCACACGATTCAAAATTGTAGGAGCCAGCTTGCTGGCGATGGACGCCAACGATAACGCAGGCTGTCTGAATGAACGCGTTGTCCAAACGCTTTTCGCCGGCAAGCCGGCTCCTACAGGGAATCGAGTTTGCTTTTGATTTTCACCACTCATCAGGCCGAGCGTTAGCTCGCCTTCCGCTTTTGATCTGAGCGCCCCCTCGAGAGGCCGAGCGCAGGTTCTGCGCAGTGGGCAACCCGGCATGGAGGCCGGGTTAGCCGCCCCCGGCCATGGATGGCCGATGGCGGCGGGCCCACGGAGCAGGACCGGAGCGAGGGCATGCCGAGCCACAGCGAGGCACCGAACGAAAGGGGCAAGAGCCCTTGGTTACTTGGGGCTCTTCCAAGTGACTCGCCGTAAGGGCGAAACCAATAGCCGCCGTTACCGAAAAAACGGATCTGCACCCAAACCAAGCAGACAACAAAAAAGGCGCCCGAAGGCGCCTTTCGCTTTACAACAGATCAACAACCGTCAGGCCATTTCAGCCGTGGTTTCAAACTCGAAGGTTAGCTCGCCGTCCTTCAGATCGATATGCACCACGCCACCATGGTCAGCCAGCTCGCCAAAGAGAATCTCTTCCGCCAGCGGACGCTTGATCTTGTCCTGGATCAAACGCGCCATCGGCCGAGCGCCCATTGCCGAGTCGTAGCCACCTGCCGCCAGCCAGCTGCGCGCCGCGTCGGTCACTTCCAGCTGCACGCGCTTGTCTTCCAGCTGCGCCTGAAGCTCGGTAAGGAACTTGTCCACCACGCTTTTGATGACCTCATGACTGAGGCGACCAAACTGGATAATGGTGTCCAGACGGTTGCGGAACTCCGGCGTGAAGCTCTTCTTGATCACTTCCATCGCATCGGACGAGTGGTCCTGATGGGTGAAACCGATCGAAGCACGCGCGGCGGTTTCGGCACCGGCGTTGGTCGTCATGATGACGATCACGTTACGGAAGTCCGCCTTGCGCCCGTTGTTATCGGTCAGCGTACCGTGGTCCATGACTTGCAACAGCAAGTTGAAGACTTCCGGATGCGCCTTCTCGATTTCATCGAGCAACAGCACGCAGTGAGGCTGCTTGGTGATGGCTTCGGTCAGCAGACCGCCCTGATCAAACCCGACGTAGCCAGGAGGTGCACCGATCAGACGCGATACGGTGTGGCGCTCCATGTACTCGGACATGTCGAAACGAACCAGCTCGATACCCAACGCCTTGGCCAACTGACGCGCCGCTTCGGTTTTACCGACACCGGTCGGGCCTGCGAACAGGAACGAACCGACAGGCTTGTCAGGCGACTTGAGGCCGGCACGGGACAGTTTGATCGCAGTCGACAGCGAGTCGATTGCGGCATCCTGACCAAACACCGTCAGCTTCAGGTCACGCTCAAGGTTACGCAGCAGCTCTTTGTCGGAGCTGGTGACGTGTTTTGGCGGAATCCGCGCGATTTTCGCGACGATGTCCTCGACCTGAGGCACTTCGATGCGTTTCACGCGTTTCTCGATCGGCTGCAGACGCTGGTAGGCGCCCGCCTCGTCGATCACGTCGATGGCCTTGTCCGGCATGTGCCGGTCATTGATGTAACGCGAGGCCAGTTCGGCAGCGGCGCGCAGGGCTTCATCACTGTATTCGATATTGTGATGGAGCTCGAAACGCCCTTTCAGGCCACGCAGGATGCCGATGGTGTCTTCCACCGACGGTTCCGATACATCGACTTTCTGGAAGCGTCGCGCCAGGGCACGGTCCTTCTCGAAGATGCCGCGAAATTCCTGGAAGGTGGTCGAACCGATGCAACGGATGTCACCGGACGACAGCAGCGGCTTGAGCAGGTTCGAGGCATCCATGACGCCACCGGACGCGGCACCCGCACCGATGATGGTGTGAATTTCGTCGATGAACAGGATCGCCTGCGGACGTTTTTTCAGCTCATTGAGCAACGCCTTGAAGCGTTTCTCGAAATCGCCGCGGTATTTGGTCCCGGCCAGCAAGGCGCCCAAGTCGAGGGAATACACCACGCTGTTGGCCAGCAGGTCCGGCACCTGATTGTCGACAATACGCTTGGCCAGGCCTTCTGCAATCGCGGTTTTACCCACGCCCGCCTCGCCCACCAGCAGCGGGTTGTTTTTGCGTCGACGCGCGAGGATCTGCGCGACACGCTCGACTTCGAGCTCACGACCTACCAACGGATCGATTCGACCCTGGCGCGCGAGTTCGTTGAGGTTACTGGCATAAGCATCCAGAGGATTGCCTGAAGAAGAAGACTCACCGCCCTCGTCGTCCTGCATATCTTGCTCACCTTCAGAGTGATCGCCATGCCCCGGCACTTTGGAAATGCCGTGTGCGATGTAGTTGACGACATCAATGCGTGCAACGCTCTGCTGTTTCAGCAGGAACACTGCCTGACTTTCTTGCTCACTGAAGATCGCAACCAGCACGTTGGCGCCAGTCACTTCGCGTTTGCCCGAGCTCTGTACGTGGAAAACAGCACGCTGCAGAACACGCTGGAAGCCCAGGGTAGGTTGGGTCTCGCGATCCTCATCATGAATAGGGATCAACGGCGTGGTGGAGTCGATGAACTCCTGCAGATCATGCTTGAGTTTGTCGAGGTTGGCGCCGCAGGCACGCAAAACGGTGGCGGCAGCCTCATTGTCCAATAAGGCCAGCAGAAGATGTTCGACGGTCATGAACTCATGACGCTTCGAACGGGCCTCCTTGAAGGCAAGATTGAGGGTGACTTCGAGCTCGCGGTTTAACATAGCTTCACCTCATACCCAAGTGGTCGGCGATTAACCGTCCTTCTCGATTTCACAGAGTAGCGGATGCTGGCTTTCCCTGGCGTACTGGTTGACCTGCATGGCCTTGGTCTCGGCAATGTCGCGGGTAAACACTCCACATACTGCCCGTCCTTCTGTGTGGACGGCCAGCATGACCTTGGTCGCCAGCTCGCGATTCAGGTTAAAAAACACCTCGAGCACTTCGACGACGAAATCCATCGGTGTGTAGTCATCATTAAACAAAACCACCTTGTACATCGGCGGCGCCTGTAAAGCAGGCTTGGCCTCCTGAACAGCAATGCCTGCGGAATCGTCGTCGTGTAAATCAGGGCGATCCTGATTGAATGTTAGTCGAATCTGGCTGATTGCATGCATGGAAAGAAAGGTTCGTCAGTTGTGCGAATACAGTAGTGGGGACGGTTATGAACGATTTCAATACCGACTGCCGGGTCACCTTGACTATCGGCAAAACGGTGTTACAACCAATAGAGCCCACAGTGGGTAAAAAAGGTCCGCGGAGTCAATCTTATTTACAGGATTCGACTGCGGATGTACTGGATGATACTCCAGTGATGGAGTCTGTTGCAGAGGGATATGAGCATGGCTGTCGGTAAGGTGAAATGGTTCAACAATGCCAAAGGGTTCGGTTTCATCAATACCGACACCAGTGAAGGTCGCCACGAGGATGGTTGCTTTATTGATTTCTTCGCCCACTATTCATCCATTGAAATGGACGGGTACAAAACTCTCAAGGCCGGGCAGCTCGTGAAATTCGAGATCGTCCAAGGCCCTAAAGGCCTGCACGCCGTGAAGATTACGGCGGCGCCAGCCTCTAACGAACTGCCCACACCCGCCCCCCACAAAGAAACAGTGTCGAACTGACGCAAGCCATCCCCCAGTCATAAAAAAACCGCCCGAAGGCGGTTTTTTTGTTCCGATTCGCTTACATGTGCGAAATCAGTGCATCGCCAAACCCGGAAGACGACACCAGCTTCGCGCCGTCCATCAGACGTTCGAAGTCATAGGTCACGGTCTTCGCGGAAATCGCGCCGTTAGTGCCCTTGATGATCAGGTCGGCCGCTTCGGTCCAGCCCAGGTGACGCAGCATCATCTCGGCGGAAAGAATCAGCGAACCCGGGTTGACCTGGTCCTTGCCGGCGTACTTCGGCGCAGTACCGTGGGTCGCTTCGAACATGGCGATGGTGTCGGACAGGTTGGCACCCGGTGCGATACCGATACCGCCCACTTCCGCCGCCAGGGCGTCGGAGAGGTAGTCGCCGTTCAGGTTCAGGGTCGCGATCACATCGTATTCGGCCGGGCGCAGCAGGATCTGCTGGAGCATGGCGTCGGCGATGGCATCCTTGACGATGACGTTCTTGCCGGTTTTCGGGTTCTTGAACTGCATCCACGGACCGCCATCGAGCAGGGTCGCGCCGAACTCTTCAGCCGCCACTTCGTAGGCCCATTCCTTGAAGGCACCTTCGGTGAACTTCATGATGTTGCCTTTGTGCACGATGGTCAGCGAGTCGCGGTCGTTGTCGACCACGTACTGCAGGGCCTTGCGCGCCAGACGCTTGGTGCCTTGCAGGGACACCGGCTTGACGCCGATACCGCAGTTTTCGTCGAAACGGATCTTGGTGACGCCCATTTCTTCTTTGAGGAACTTGATGACCTTGGTCGCTTCCGGCGAACCGGCCTTCCACTCGATACCGGCATAAATGTCTTCCGAGTTTTCACGGAAGATGGTCATGTCGACGTCGCCTGGCTTCTTGACCGGGCTAGGCACGCCTTCGAACCAGCGCACCGGGCGCAGGCAAACGTACAGGTCGAGTTGCTGACGCAGGGCCACGTTCAGGGAACGAATGCCGCCGCCGACCGGCGTGGTCAGAGGGCCCTTGATGGAAACCACGTAATCCTTGACTGCGTCCAGGGTTTCCTGAGGCAGCCAGGTGTCCTGATCGTAAACCTGAGTCGCTTTCTCCCCGGCGTAGACTTCCATCCAGGAAATTTTGCGCTCGCCGCCGTAAGCCTTCTTAACAGCAGCATCGACAACCTTGATCATGACCGGGCTGATATCAACGCCAATACCATCGCCTTCGATGAAGGGGATGATCGGGTTGTTAGGAACATTGAGAGAATGGTCCGCGTTGACGGTGATTTTGTCGCCGACTGCTGGAACCTGAATCTTCTTGTATCCCATGCTGAACTCCATTGTTTGGATTGAACATCTGGCTTCGTCCGAGCGTACCCCAGTTAAATCGGCGCGCAAACCCTATGTTCTGCCCATCGACTGCAAAGCTGCGCAGTTCGTGTTCTACAAGCCTGAAAGCAAAGGGAAAAGCGCCAAACTCAAGCACGGCCAACGACTCTACGCCCTGCACTCCCCTGCGACCTTTAGACCAATGGACGACAATCGTTACGTATGAACCATCGGCAGATTGCCAGCTACCTATGTATAATGCCGCCCGCTGACCACAGAGTCACGACGGCCGACCTCTCTAGCACGAGACTTTGGACCCGAAAAAGCAGGACTGTTACCGCAGTCCACCCGCTTGACGCTCGACTGATGCACCCAACATCACCGCGCACAAATCTCGACATTCGGCTCATGGATGACTTTGAACGAACGCGCTTACCCGGCGCCCCTCGAGTTTCTGCGCACGCTTTAGCAAAGAAGAGAGAGTTAATCCGAATATGCCCACCCGCTCGAAGATCATCTATACCTTCACCGACGAAGCCCCAGCCCTCGCCACCTATTCACTGTTGCCTATCGTAGAAGCGTTCACCGCTTCGGCTGATATCGCCGTTGAAACCCGCGATATCTCTCTTGCAGGGCGCATCCTGGCCAGCTTCCCCGAGCAATTGGGTGACAAAGCCGTAGCCGACCACCTCGCCGAACTGGGCGACCTGGCCGTTACGCCAGAAGCCAACATCATCAAGCTGCCGAACATCAGTGCTTCGGTTCCGCAACTGCAGGCCGCGATCAAAGAGCTGCAAGCCCAGGGCTTCGCACTGCCGGACTACCCGGAAACCGTGACCAGCGACGCCGACAAAGAAGCCAAGTCGCGTTACGACAAGATCAAGGGCAGCGCCGTGAACCCGGTTCTGCGCGAAGGCAACTCCGATCGTCGTGCCCCGCTGTCGGTCAAGAACTACGCTCGCAAGCACCCGCACAAAATGGGCGCCTGGGCTGCGGACTCCAAGTCCCACGTCGCGCACATGAGCACCGGCGATTTCTACGGCAGCGAAAAAGCTGCCCTGATCGACGCCGCTGACGCCGTCAAAATCGAACTGATCGCTCAAGACGGCACCACCACCGTCCTGAAAGAAAAGACCACCGTGCAAGCCGGTGAGATCCTCGATTGCGCGGTCATGAGCAAAAACGCTCTGCGCAGCTTCATCGCTGCCGAGATCGAAGACGCCAAAGCCAAGGGCGTGCTGCTGTCGGTTCACCTGAAAGCCACCATGATGAAGGTCTCCGACCCGATCATGTTCGGCCAGATCGTTGCCGAGTTCTATAAAGACGCACTGGCCAAGCACGCTGACGTGCTGGCACAGATCGGCTTCAACCTGAACAACGGCATCGGCGACCTGTACGCTCGCATCAAGGCTTTGCCTGCCGAGCAACAAGCGCAGATCGAAGCGGACATCCAGGCGGTCTACGCCGTTCGTCCTTCGCTGGCCATGGTCAACTCCGACAAAGGCATCACCAACCTGCACGTGCCGAGCGACGTCATCGTCGACGCCTCGATGCCGGCGATGATCCGTGACTCCGGCAAAATGTGGGGCACTGACGGTCAGCTGCACGACACCAAGGCTGTGATCCCGGATCGCTGCTACGCCACCATCTACCAGGCCGTTATCGAAGACTGCAAGCTGCATGGCGCTTTCGATCCGACCACCATGGGCAGCGTGCCAAACGTTGGCCTGATGGCGAAAAAAGCCGAAGAGTACGGCTCGCACGACAAGACTTTCCAGATCAAGACCAACGGCGTTGTCCGCGTGACGGACAGCAAAGGCGCCTTGCTGCTGGAGCAGTCGGTTGAAGCCGGCGACATCTTCCGCATGTGCCAGACCAAAGACGCGCCGATCCAGGACTGGGTCAAACTGGCCGTCAACCGTGCTCGCGCAAGCAGCACCCCGGCGATCTTCTGGCTGGACCCAATGCGCGCTCACGATGGCGTAGTGATCGAGAAAGTTCAGGCTTACCTGAAGGATCACGACACCTCCGGCCTGGACATCCGCATCATGTCGCCAGTCGACGCGATGGCCTTCACCCTGGGCCGCACCCGCGAAGGCAAGGACACCATCTCGGTGACCGGCAACGTACTGCGCGACTACCTGACCGACCTGTTCCCGATCATGGAACTGGGCACCAGCGCCAAGATGCTGTCGATCGTTCCGCTGATGAACGGCGGCGGTCTGTTCGAAACCGGCGCCGGCGGTTCGGCACCGAAGCACGTTCAGCAGCTGCTGGAAGAGAACTTCCTGCGCTGGGATTCCCTGGGCGAGTTCCTCGCACTGGCCGCTTCCCTTGAGCACCTGGGCGTTACTTACAACAACCCTAAGGCGCTGGTTCTGGCCAAGACCCTGGACCAGGCCACCGGCCAGTTCCTGGACAACAACAAGTCGCCATCGCGTAAAGTCGGCAACATCGACAACCGCGGCAGCCACTTCTACCTGGCGCTGTACTGGGCTCAGGCCCTGGCCGCCCAGACTGAAGACGCTGCTCTGCAAGCGCAGTTCGGCGAACTGGCAAAAACCCTGACCGAGAACGAGGCGACCATCGTTGCCGAGCTCAACGCCGTTCAGGGCAAGCCAGTGGACATCGGCGGTTACTACCACGCCAATGCCGAGCTGATCAGCAAGGCCATGCGCCCGAGCGCAACCTTCAACGCGGCTATCGCTGCACTGGTTTAAGGTTGTAAGGGAACATCACAAACCCCGGCCATGTGCCGGGGTTTGTGCTTTCGGCACCTGCACAATTCTACCTGCCGAATCTAAAACCCTGTGGGAGCGAGCCTGCTCGCGATAGCGGTATATCATCAACATTGATGCCGACTGACCCACCGTAATCGCGAGCAGGCTCGCTCCCACACTGTTCTTTATTCCAATATTAGAAACCGAGGAAGCTTCATGGACTGGAAACCCCACATCACCGTCGCCACCATCGTCGAAGACAATGGTCGCTTCCTGATGGTCGAAGAAACCAAGCACGGACGGACGGTGCTCAACCAGCCCGCCGGCCACCTCGACCCGAACGAAACCCTGACCGAAGCCGCCGTACGCGAAACCCTTGAAGAAACCGGCTGGGACGTCGAGGCGACCGGCGTGGTGGGCATTTACCTCTACACCGCGCCCAGCAACGGCGTGACGTATCAGCGAGTCTGCTTCATTGCAAAAGCGCTCAAGCATCACCCCGACTATCAACTGGATGACGGCATCGTCGGCGCAAAATGGCTGACGCGTGACGAACTGCTGGCACAACGCGCAAACTGGCGCAGTGAGCTGATCATCCGTTGTATCGATGATTATCTGGACGGTAAACACTTCGGCCTCGAACTGATCCGCCCTTCTCTTTAGCCTTGTGGGCTGCGGCCTGCTAGAATCGCGTCCTTTTTCAAGACACTCATTGAATCCCTATGCGTGATCCAGCCCCTTCTGACACACAAAAGAAGCGCGTCATTGTCGGCATGTCCGGCGGCGTGGACTCTTCCGTTTCCGCCCTCCTGCTGATCGAGCAGGGTTATGAGGTGGAAGGCCTGTTCATGAAGAACTGGGAAGAAGACGATGGAACGGAATACTGCACCGCCATGGACGACCTGGCGGACGCCCAGGCCGTGTGCGACAAAATTGGCATCAAGCTGCACACCGCCAACTTCGCCGCCGAGTACTGGGACAACGTCTTCGAGCACTTCCTGGCCGAATACAAGGCCGGTCGCACGCCGAACCCGGACATCCTGTGCAACCGCGAAATCAAGTTCAAGGCGTTCCTCGACTACGCCATGGTGCTCGGCGCCGACCTGATCGCAACCGGCCACTACGTGCGCCGCCGCGACATCGACGGCCGCACCGAACTGCTCAAGGGCCTGGACCCGAACAAGGACCAGAGCTACTTCCTGCACGCCGTCGGCGGCGAACAGATCGCCAAGACCCTGTTCCCGGTCGGCGAGCTGGAAAAACCGCAGGTGCGGGCGATTGCCGAGAAATACGAACTCGCCACCGCTAAGAAAAAGGATTCCACCGGGATCTGCTTTATCGGCGAACGCCGCTTCAGCGACTTCCTCAAGCAGTACCTGCCGGCGCAGCCAGGCGAAATCAAAACCACCGAAGGTGAAGTCATTGGCCGCCACCACGGCTTGATGTACCACACCATCGGCCAGCGCCAGGGCCTGGGCATCGGCGGCTTGAAAGACGCCAGCGACGAACCGTGGTACGTGCTGATCAAAGACCTGGAGCACAACGAACTGATCGTGGGCCAGGGCAATGACCACCCTTACCTGTTCTCCCGCGCCCTGCTCGCCTCCGACATCTATTGGGTCAACCCGATCGACCTGAGCGAGCCGCGCAAGCTGACCGCCAAAGTGCGTTATCGCCAGAGCGACCAGTCGTGCACGCTGGAGAAAACCGCCACCGGCTACCGCGCGACCTTCGATGAGCCGCAACGCGCGGTCACTCCAGGTCAGTCCGTGGTGTTCTACGACGGCGAAATCTGCCTCGGCGGCGGCGTGATTGAAGTGGCGGAACCGTGGACCAGCAAAGGCACCCTTCAAGGCGAGCAGCAATGAGCCCCACTCAGGAGCAACTGACGGCGCTGGGCGGCGTGTTTCTCGCCGCCGTCCTTGTCGACAAGATCGCCAAGACCGGCCAGACCAGCGAAGCCGGCCTGACGTGCATGCTTGGCAGCCTGCTGATTCGCGACCCCAAGGACACGCTGGAAGTCTACGGCGGCGACGACATCAATCTGCGCGAAGGTTATCGCGCACTGATCGGCGCCCTTGAACGTGACCCGAGCACCCTGCAGCGCGAACCGCTGCGCTACGCCCTGGCAATGCTCGGGCTGGAGCGGCAACTGGCCAAGCGCGGCGACATGCTCGAGGTGATCGGCAAACGCCTGCCGCAGATTCAATCCCAGGTCGAACACTTCGGCCCGGCGCACGAAAATGTGATCGCCGCTTGCGGCGCGCTGTACCAGGACACCCTGAGCACCTTGCGCCAACGGATTCAGGTTCACGGCGACATGCGCAACCTGCAGCAGCCGAGCAACGCTTCGAAGATCCGCGCGCTGTTGCTGGCCGGGATTCGTTCGGCACGCCTGTGGCGGCAGTTGGGCGGTCATCGCTGGCAGTTGGTCGTCAGCCGCCGCAAATTGCTGAAAGAGCTTTACCCGCTGATGCGCAGCAGCTGAACCGCGCCCGCAACACCGTTTTGTAGTCAGTAACGCGTAATACGCTGGTCAGTTGGCAACGGACCGGCGGATTTTTTCATGTATGATACGCGCCCCATTTCGTTGCCCGACTGTCCGAGAACACCCCATGCAGCTTTCTTCGCTCACTGCGGTTTCCCCTGTTGACGGCCGCTACGCCGGCAAAACCCAGGCCCTGCGCCCAATTTTCAGCGAATACGGCCTGATCCGTGCTCGCGTGCTGGTTGAAGTGCGTTGGCTCCAGCGCCTCGCCGCTCACCCTGCCATCAGCGAAGTGCCGGCGTTCTCCGCCGAAGCCAACGCTGTGCTGAACACCCTGGCGGAAAACTTCTCTCTGGAGCACGCCGAGCGTGTCAAAGAGATCGAGCGCACCACCAACCACGACGTCAAAGCCATCGAATACCTGCTCAAAGAGCAAGCGGCCAAGCTGCCGGAGCTGGCAGCTGTCAGCGAATTCATCCACTTTGCCTGCACCAGCGAGGACATCAACAACCTGTCCCACGCCCTGATGCTGCGCGAAGGCCGTGATGACGTCATGCTGCCGCTGATGCGTCAGACTGCCGAAGCCATCCGCGAACTGGCCATCCGTTTCGCTGACGTGCCGATGCTGTCGCGCACCCACGGTCAACCGGCCTCGCCGACCACCCTGGGCAAAGAACTGGCAAACGTGGTTTACCGTCTGGAGCGTCAGATCGCTCAAGTCGCTGCCGTTCCGCTGCTGGGCAAGATCAACGGCGCTGTCGGCAACTACAACGCTCACCTGTCGGCCTACCCTGAGATCGACTGGGAAGCCAACGCCCGCGCCTTCATCGAAGACGAGCTGGGCCTGGGCTTCAACCCGTACACCACGCAGATCGAACCGCACGACTACATCGCCGAGCTGTTCGACGCGATCGCACGCTTCAACACCATCCTGATCGACTTCGACCGCGACATCTGGGGCTACATCTCCCTGGGTTATTTCAAACAGCGCACCATCGCTGGCGAAATCGGTTCGTCGACCATGCCGCACAAGGTCAACCCGATCGACTTCGAAAACTCCGAAGGCAACCTGGGCATCGCCAACGCACTGTTCCAGCACCTGGCGAGCAAACTGCCGATCTCCCGCTGGCAGCGCGACCTGACCGACTCCACCGTACTGCGCAACCTCGGTGTCGGCTTCGCCCACAGCGTGATCGCGTACGAAGCCAGCCTCAAAGGCATCAGCAAACTGGAGCTCAACGCTCAGAAAATCGCTGCTGACCTCGATGCTTGCTGGGAAGTCCTGGCCGAGCCGATCCAGACCGTGATGCGCCGCTACAACATCGAAAACCCGTACGAGAAGCTGAAAGAGTTGACCCGTGGCAAGGGCATCAGCCCTGAAGCGCTGCAAACTTTCATCGACGGGCTGGACATGCCTGCCGCCGCCAAGGCCGAGCTGAAACTGCTCACCCCGGCGAACTACATCGGCAACGCTGTAAAGCAAGCCAAGCGCATCTGATCGACCGCTTTACCCGTTTGAGACGCCCGGCAGCGCCGGGCGTTTTTATTCCCGTCTGAAAAGTGCTTTTTTTCAATAGGTTACACATGAATCCTGACATTCCTCTTCAACTTCTGGGCGGCATCACGGCGCGCGAATTCCTGCGTGACTACTGGCAGAAAAAACCCCTGCTGATCCGTCAGGCGATCCCTGATTTCGAAAGCCCGATCGACGCCGACGAACTGGCTGGCCTGGCGCTGGAAGAAGAAGTTGAATCGCGCCTGATCATCGAGCACGGCGAGCGCCCTTGGGAATTGCGCCGCGGCCCGTTCGCCGAAGACGAATTCAGCAAGCTGCCGGAAACCGAATGGACCCTGCTGGTACAAGCAGTTGACCAGTTCGTGCCGGAAGTCAGCGAACTGCTGGAACAGTTCCGCTTCCTGCCGAGCTGGCGCATCGACGACGTGATGATCAGCTTCGCTGCGCCGGGTGGCAGCGTCGGTCCGCACTTCGACAACTACGACGTGTTCCTGCTGCAAGGCCACGGCAAGCGCAACTGGAAAATCGGCCAGATGTGCAACTCCGAAAGCCCGATGCTGCAACACGCAGACCTGCGCATCCTGGCTGATTTCGAAGCCACCGATGAGTGGGTCCTGGAACCGGGCGACATGCTCTACCTGCCGCCACGCCTGGCCCACTGCGGTGTGGCCGTCGATGACTGCCTGACCTACTCCGTAGGCTTCCGCGCACCGAGCGCCGCTGAAGTGCTGACCCACTTCACCGACTTCCTCAGCCAGTTCCTGACTGACGAAGAGCGTTACACCGACGCCGACGCCCTGCCTGCGGTTGATCCACATCAGATCCAGCACGACGCCCTCGATCGCCTGAAAGCCCTGCTGGCCGAGCACATGAGCGACGAACGCCTGCTGCTGACCTGGTTCGGCCAGTTCATGACCGAACCGCGCTACCCGGAACTGGTGGTCGGCCCTGAAGAAATCGAAGAAGACGACCTGCTTGCCAGCCTGGAGCAAGGTGCCGTGCTGATCCGCAACCCGAGCGCCCGTATGGCCTGGTCCGAAGTCGATGACGACCTGCTGCTGTTCGCCAGCGGTCAGAGCCGTTATCTGCCGGGCAAACTGCGCGATCTGCTGAAGTTGATCTGTGCCGCCGATGCGCTGCACATCGACAACCTCGGCGAATGGCTGAGCGACGAAGACGGTCGCGGCTTGATTTGCGAACTGATCAAGCAAGGAAGCCTGGGGTTTGCCGATGAATAAAATTCACGTACGTGTCGCAGACTGGCAAAAGGATAACGCCGAGATCCGGCGCATTCGTGAGACGGTGTTCATCGCCGAGCAATCCGTTCCGCCCGAGCTGGAATGGGATGCAGATGACGCGACAGCGGTGCATTTCCTGGCCTTCGAAGGTGACTTTCCGATTGGCACCGCACGCCTGCTGCCCGATGGGCATGTTGGCCGGGTTTCGGTGCTGAAAGACTGGCGCGGCTTGAAGGTTGGCGATGCGCTGATGCAAGCGGTGATCGGTGAAGCCGAGAAGCGCGGGCTGAAGCAGCAGATGCTGAGCGCGCAGGTACAGGCGACGGCGTTCTATGAGCGCCTGGGCTTCAGCCTGGTCAGTGAGGAATTCCTGGAAGCCGGGATTCCGCATGTGGACATGGTGCGGCACTCGGCTTAAAACCGTGGCGCGGCCTTCGCGAGCAAGCTTCGCTCCTACAGAATCACACCGAACCTGTAGGAGCGAGGCTTGCCCGCGAAGAGGCCCGAAAGCACACCACAAAACGCCCCGCCATTTTCGGATGCCGGGGCGTTTTGCTGTCTACGATTCAACTTGCCCCACGCCGGGCCGACAAACTGGCAAACTCAAGACCTGTAGGAGCGAGCCTGCTCGCGATGGTCGTGAGAGCGCCGCGGGGTATCAGGCTTCCAGCGTCATCGTTGACGACCATCGCCAGCAAGCTGGCTCCTACAAACAAACTTCAAGGCCGGAGATAACGGATATGTCCCTACGCACCCTGCTCACCACGCTGCTGCTGACCTGCAGTTTTTCGGTCATGGCAGCCACCGAGATCGTGCCGTTGAACTACCACACCAGCGCCGACATGCTGCCAATGGCGCAGGATTTTATCGGCAAGGACGGCCAGGTCAGCGCCTACGGCAACCAACTGATCGTCAATGCCGATCAGCGCAAGATCGACGAACTTAAAGCGCTTATCGCCCAACTCGACACTCAGCCCAAGCGCCTGCTGATCACCGTCGACACCAACGAAAACAACTTCCAGGGCGATCAGGGTTATTCGGTGAACGGCGCCAAACCCAGCCAGACCCGAATCATCAATCGCAGCACCGAAAGCCGTGACGGCGGCATTCAGCAAGTCCAGGCCAGCGAAGGCACACCGGCGCTGATCCAGGTCGGCCAGAGCGTGCCGCTGACCAGCACGCAGATCGATTCGTATGGCGATCCCCGCAGCCAGACCGAATACCGCAACGTCACCCAGGGTTTCTATGTCACCGCCAGCGTCACCGGCGACATCGTTCACCTGTCGATCAGTACCAACCGTGACCGCATGAGCCAGGAACGTCCCGATGTAGTGAACGTGCAAAGCACCGACACAACCGTCACCGGCCGCCTCGGCGAATGGATCACCCTCGCCGGTGTGAATCACCAGACTCAGGCCGACAAACAGGGCATGACCCGCAGCTACTCGACTCAGGGCCGGGATGACATGACCCTGCGGGTGAAAGTCGATACTTTGGACTAAACCACCAAAAACTGACTGATTAGTCGTATTAGACCAAAGATGTAGTGCCATAAAAAAAGCACTACAAAACGTTTGACGAGCCAAAAAAGCGAAGGCATGATGGCCTCGCTCCCGCTAATCAGGGGCCCTGGCAAGGGCCTTCGAGGCGATGCTCGCACCTACCCCGCGAGCCGTTTCGTGTCTGTACCGCCCACAAGGTGTGTTTGACGAGGTTGCCGACTGGAACGAAGTTGTCCCGAGGGACGGAAGCGTATTTAGGTAACCCGGCATCACACTGAAGTTCGTATAAAGGCCCACGACGCCCGAATGCGCTCGCCAGTCCGCCCTTACCT
Source organism: Pseudomonas sp. BF-B-15 (assembly GCF_019946675.1). Taxonomy (NCBI): domain Bacteria; kingdom Pseudomonadati; phylum Pseudomonadota; class Gammaproteobacteria; order Pseudomonadales; family Pseudomonadaceae; genus Pseudomonas; species Pseudomonas sp. BF-B-15. Next base: position 24,121 of record NZ_JAGYFZ010000032.1, on the reverse strand, counting down.
GCTCACTTCCCCTCGAGCCCATCGTTCATCCCGTCGCCAACCCCGCCGAATTCGACTTGACCGCCTAAGCTTCTGGTCTGCGAGCGCATGAATTTTCCACCGCAGAACAACTTTCCGTAAAAGACGCGACGAGGTTTATCTCCATGGCACTGACACGCGAACAGCAAATTGCAGCCCTCGAAAAAGACTGGGCTGAAAACCCACGCTGGAAAGGCGTGACACGCGCTTACTCCGCTGCTGACGTCGTCCGCCTGCGTGGCTCGGTTCAACCTGAGCACACCTTTGCAAAACTCGGCGCCGAGAAGCTCTGGAACCTGGTCACCCAGGGCGCCAAGCCGTCCTTCCGTCCTGAGAAAGATTTCGTCAACTGCATGGGCGCCCTGACCGGCGGCCAGGCTGTACAACAAGTCAAAGCCGGCATCCAGGCGATCTACCTGTCGGGCTGGCAGGTTGCTGCGGACAACAACTCCGCCGAATCGATGTACCCGGACCAGTCGCTGTACCCGGTGGACTCGGTTCCAACCGTGGTCAAGCGCATCAACAACTCGTTCCGTCGTGCTGACCAGATCCAATGGAAAGCCGGCAAGGGCCCGGGCGACGAAGGTTACATCGACTACTTCGCACCAATCGTGGCTGACGCCGAAGCCGGTTTCGGCGGCGTACTGAACGCTTACGAGCTGATGAAGAGCATGATCGAAGCAGGCGCCGCCGGCGTTCACTTCGAAGACCAACTGGCTTCCGTGAAAAAATGCGGCCACATGGGCGGCAAGGTACTGGTTCCTACCCAGGAAGCCGTACAGAAGCTGACCGCTGCCCGTCTGGCGGCTGACGTTGCCGGTACTCCGACCATCATCCTGGCACGTACCGACGCTAACGCGGCCGACCTGCTGACTTCCGACTGCGACCCGTACGACCAGCCATTCGTGACTGGCGAACGTACCCAGGAAGGCTTCTACAAAGTGCGCGCCGGCCTGGACCAGGCAATCGCTCGCGGCCTGGCTTACGCTCCGTACGCCGACCTGATCTGGTGCGAAACCGCCAAGCCGGACCTGGACGAAGCCCGTCGCTTCGCTGAAGCGATCAAGAAGGAATACCCGGACCAACTGCTGTCGTACAACTGCTCGCCTTCCTTCAACTGGAAGAAAAACCTGGACGACGCGACCATCGCCAAGTTCCAGCGCGAACTGTCCGCCATGGGTTACAAGCACCAGTTCATCACCCTGGCCGGCATTCACAACATGTGGCACAGCATGTTCAACCTGGCGCACGACTACGCCCGCAACGACATGACTGCCTACGTGAAGCTGCAAGAGCAGGAATTCGCCGACGCCGCCAAGGGTTACACCTTCGTGGCTCACCAGCAGGAAGTGGGCACCGGCTACTTCGACGACATGACCACCGTGATCCAGGGCGGTTCGTCGTCGGTTACCGCACTGACCGGTTCGACTGAAGAAGAACAGTTCCACTGATCTGCTTCGCCTGAACGAACGGCCGTTGCGGACCGAATAAAAAGCTAACCGCAATGCCGCACATCTGACGCCCCGACTGGTTCGGGGCGTTTTTTTTGCGTTCATTTTTTACACGATACGGCCCCTGTAGGAGCGAGCGGTGCGGCGATCCGACTTGCCCGCGAAGAATGCGCCGCCGTGCTTCTGGCATACCGCGTCATCGTTCTTCGCGGGCAAGCCTCGCTCCTACAGAGGGTGGGGACGGGGGGTGATTCAGGAAAAATCCTTGATCCAGCGCAGTTTCACGATCAGAAAAACAGGGTAAAACGGTGCCGCCCGCTACTTGCAGTAACGCGCATATAAGACAACTTTCCACCCACCTACCCGTTAAACAGTTTGAAAACCGCTTCAAACAATATTGATTATCATTTAGCTAAAACTATGTTCGTTACATTCCCTACAAAACATAATTGATGAAAAGCCTGCTAATGCCCGCAACGCATGGGCTGCGGGACTTTGGAGGTGCGCTATGTCCTTATTCCTATAAATAATTTCGCTATAGGAATTTTACTTGCACGGTGTTGTGCCATAAAATCAGCGGGATTGATTGCTGCGACATATCGTCACTGCTTTGTTTCTTTTTCAAGCTCAGAGACCTTTGCTCTCTGTTAAGGATTACCAGCATGCCCGAAGCGACAGGACTCATGGCCCACAACTGGGGCTTTGCCATTTTCCTTCTGGGCGTCGTCGGCCTTTGCGCCTTCATGCTCGGCGTCTCCAGCCTCCTCGGGTCAAAAGCCTGGGGCCGCAGCAAAAACGAACCGTTCGAGTCCGGCATGCTACCTACAGGTGGCGCCCGCTTGCGGCTCTCAGCCAAATTCTATCTGGTCGCGATGCTCTTCGTGATCTTCGATATCGAAGCCCTTTTTCTCTTTGCCTGGTCTGTGTCCGTCCGCGAAAGCGGCTGGACCGGATTCGTCGAAGCTCTCGTTTTCATAGCAATTCTGTTGGCAGGCCTTGTCTACCTATTCCGAGTGGGCGCCCTTGACTGGGCTCCGGAAGCTCGTCGTAAGCGGCAAGCGAAGCTGAAACAATGAGGCTTTGGCAATGCAATACAATCTCACCAGGATCGACCCCGATGCTCCTAACGAGCAGTATCCGATTGGCGAACGGGAAACCGTTTCCGATCCGTTAGAAGATCAAGTCCACAAAAACATCTTCATGGGCAAGCTCGAAGACGTGCTTAACGGCACGATCAACTGGGGGCGCAAGAACTCCCTGTGGCCGTATAACTTCGGCCTTTCGTGCTGCTACGTGGAAATGACCACCGCCTTCACGGCGCCCCACGACATCGCGCGCTTTGGCGCCGAGGTTATCCGGGCATCGCCGCGTCAGGCGGATTTCATGGTTATCGCCGGTACCTGCTTCATCAAGATGGCGCCGATCATTCAGCGTCTCTACGAGCAAATGCTCGAACCTAAATGGGTCATCTCCATGGGTTCGTGCGCCAACTCCGGTGGCATGTACGACATCTACTCAGTCGTTCAAGGGGTGGACAAGTTCCTGCCCGTGGACGTCTACGTGCCTGGCTGCCCGCCTCGTCCTGAAGCTTTTCTGCAAGGCTTGATGCTCTTGCAGGAGTCGATTGGACAGGAGCGTCGTCCGCTTTCCTGGGTCGTTGGCGATCAAGGCGTGTATCGCGCCGAGATGCCTTCCGAGAAGGACAAGCGCCGCGAACAGCGAATCGCAGTCACCAACCTGCGCAGCCCCGACGAAGTCTGATCCAGATCTGCTTCTTATATAGAACGAGACACTGGCTTCATTCTTTACGTTGACCGAAAGCGATAAATAACCATGACTACAGGCAGTGCTCTGTACATCCCGCCTTACAAGGCAGACGACCAGGATGTGGTCGTCGAACTGAATAACCGTTTTGGCCCCGAGGCGTTCACCGCCCAGCCTACCCGCACCGGCATGCCGGTGCTTTGGGTTGCCCGCGCCAAACTCGTCGAAGTGATGACCTTCCTGCGCAACCTGCCCAAGCCGTACGTCATGCTCTATGACCTGCACGGCGTGGACGAGCGTCTGCGCACCAAGCGTCAAGGGCTGCCAAGCGGCGCCGACTTCACCGTGTTCTATCACCTGATGTCGATCGAACGTAATAGTGACGTGATGATCAAGGTCGCCTTGTCCGAGAGCGACCTCAGCGTGCCGACCGTCACCGGGATCTGGCCGAACGCCAACTGGTACGAGCGTGAAGTGTGGGACATGTACGGCATCGACTTTGCCGGCCACCCACACCTGACCCGCATCATGATGCCGCCGACCTGGGAAGGTCACCCGCTGCGCAAGGACTTCCCGGCCCGTGCCACCGAGTTCGACCCGTTCACCCTGAACCTGGCCAAGCAACAGCTTGAGGAAGAAGCCGCGCGCTTCAAGCCTGAAGACTGGGGCATGAAGCGTTCCGGTGCGAACGAGGACTACATGTTCCTCAACCTCGGTCCCAACCACCCTTCCGCGCACGGTGCGTTCCGCATCATCCTGCAGCTGGACGGTGAAGAGATCGTCGACTGCGTGCCTGACGTCGGCTACCACCACCGTGGTGCCGAGAAGATGGCCGAGCGTCAGTCCTGGCACAGCTTCATCCCGTACACCGACCGTATCGACTACCTCGGCGGCGTGATGAACAACCTGCCGTACGTGCTCTCGGTCGAGAAGCTGGCCGGCATCAAGGTGCCCGAGAAGGTCGACGTCATCCGCATCATGATGGCCGAGTTCTTCCGGATCACCAGCCACCTGCTGTTCCTGGGTACCTACATCCAGGACGTCGGCGCCATGACCCCGGTGTTCTTCACCTTCACCGACCGCCAGAAGGCGTACACGGTGATCGAAGCCATTACCGGTTTCCGTCTGCACCCGGCCTGGTACCGCATCGGTGGCGTCGCCCACGACCTGCCGCGCGGCTGGGAAAAGCTGGTGAAAGACTTCGTCGAGTGGATGCCAAAGCGTCTGGACGAATACCAGAAAGCCGCCCTGGACAACAGCATCCTGCGTGGCCGGACCATCGGCGTCGCTGCCTACAACACCAAAGAGGCCCTCGAATGGGGCGTCACCGGTGCAGGCCTGCGTTCGACCGGTTGCGACTTCGACCTGCGTAAAGCGCGTCCATACTCGGGCTACGAGAACTTCGAATTCGAAGTGCCGCTGGCCGCCAATGGCGATGCCTACGACCGTTGCATCGTGCGCGTCGAAGAAATGCGCCAGAGCATCAAGATCATCGACCAGTGCATGCGCAACATGCCGGAAGGCCCGTACAAGGCGGATCACCCGCTGACCACGCCGCCGCCGAAAGAGCGCACGCTGCAGCACATCGAGACCCTGATCACGCACTTCCTGCAAGTTTCGTGGGGCCCGGTCATGCCGGCCAACGAATCCTTCCAGATGATCGAAGCGACCAAGGGCATCAACAGTTATTACCTGACGAGCGATGGCGGCACCATGAGCTACCGCACCCGGATTCGCACCCCAAGCTTCCCGCACCTGCAGCAGATCCCTTCGGTGATCAAAGGCAGCATGGTCGCGGACTTGATTGCGTACCTGGGTAGTATCGATTTCGTTATGGCCGACGTGGACCGCTAAGCATGAACAGCACGCTTATCCAGACAGACCGTTTCACCTTGAGTGAAACCGAGCGCTCGGCCATCGAGCACGAGCTGCATCACTACGAAGACCCGCGCGCGGCGTCGATCGAAGCCCTGAAGATCGTCCAGAAGGAACGTGGCTGGGTGCCTGACGGCGCCCTGTACGCGATCGGCGAGATCCTCGGCATCCCGGCGAGCGACGTTGAAGGCGTGGCGACTTTCTATAGCCAGATCTTCCGTCAACCAGTCGGTCGCCACATCATTCGCGTCTGCGACAGCATGGTCTGCTACATCGGCGGCCATGAATCGGTAGTCAGCGAGATCCAGAGCAAACTCGGCATCGGCCTGGGCCAGACCACCGCCGACGGTCGTTTCACCCTGCTGCCGGTCTGCTGCCTCGGCAACTGCGACAAGGCGCCGGCGTTGATGATCGACGACGACACTTTCGGTGATGTGCAGCCTGCCGGCGTTGCCAAATTGCTCGAGGGCTACGTATGACCCTGACTTCCTTCGGTCCTGCCAACCGCATCAAGCGTTCGGCCGAGACTCACCCGCTGACCTGGCGTCTGCGTGACGACGGCGAAGCTGTCTGGCTCGACGAGTACCAGGCCAAGAACGGTTACGCGGCTGCGCGCAAAGCCTTCGCCGACATGGCTCAGGACGACATCGTCCAGACCGTGAAAGACGCCGGCCTGAAAGGTCGCGGCGGTGCAGGCTTCCCCACGGGCGTGAAGTGGGGCCTGATGCCGAAAGACGAATCCATCAACATCCGCTACCTGCTGTGCAACGCGGATGAAATGGAGCCGAACACCTGGAAAGACCGCATGCTGATGGAGCAACTGCCCCATCTGCTGATCGAAGGCATGCTGATCAGTGCCCGCGCGCTGAAAACCTACCGTGGCTACATCTTCCTGCGTGGCGAATACACCACCGCCGCCAAGCACCTCAACCGTGCCGTGGAAGAAGCCAAGGCAGCTGGCCTTTTGGGCAAGAACATCCTGGGCAGCGGCTTCGATTTCGAGCTGTTCGTCCACACCGGCGCCGGGCGTTACATCTGCGGTGAAGAAACCGCACTGATCAACTCCCTCGAAGGCCGCCGCGCCAACCCACGCTCCAAGCCGCCCTTCCCTGCCGCCGTTGGCGTGTGGGGCAAGCCGACTTGCGTGAACAACGTTGAAACCCTGTGCAACGTCCCGGCGATCATTGCCGATGGCGTGGACTGGTACAAATCGTTGGCGCGCGAAGGCAGTGAAGACATGGGCACCAAGCTCATGGGCTTCTCCGGCAAGGTCAAGAACCCGGGCCTGTGGGAATTGCCATTCGGCGTCACCGGTCGCGAGTTGTTCGAAGACTACGCCGGCGGCATGCGCGACGGTTACAAGCTCAAGGCCTGGCAGCCAGGCGGCGCCGGTACCGGTTTCCTGTTGCCTGAACACCTGGACGCACAAATGTACGCCGGCGGCATCGCCAAAGTGGGCACCCGTATGGGTACCGGCCTGGCCATGGCGGTGGACGACAGCGTCAACATGGTTTCGCTGCTGCGCAACATGGAGCAGTTCTTCGCCCGCGAATCCTGTGGTTTCTGCACCCCTTGCCGCGATGGCTTGCCATGGAGCGTCAAGCTGCTGATGGCCATCGAGAATGGCGAAGGCCAGCCAGGCGACATCGAGACCCTGCTGGGTCTGGTCGGTTTCCTCGGCCCAGGCAAGACCTTCTGTGCTCACGCACCGGGTGCCGTGGAGCCGTTGGGCAGCGCAATCAAATACTTCCGCCATGAGTTCGAAGCCGGCATCGCGCCTGTCAGCGCCGTCGTCCCGCCTCTGGCAAGGCCGATCGTAGTCGGCGCTTAACGCTTAAAAAAGGCGAACGGTCCGTGCCGTTCGCCTTCTCGTGTGATGACGCCTTAAACGGCTGTGTTGATTCACGCGAATAACAAGATTCCATTAGCCACGCCCGCTGACACCGGGCCAACGAAGAACTTTGAACCATGGCCACTATCCACGTAGACGGCAAAGAGCTCGAAGTCGATGGGGCAGACAACCTGTTACAGGCATGTCTGTCGCTAGGCCTCGATATCCCTTATTTCTGCTGGCACCCTGCCCTTGGCAGCGTTGGCGCTTGCCGCCAGTGCGCGGTCAAGCAGTACACCGACGAGAACGACACCCGCGGTCGCATCGTCATGTCCTGCATGACCCCTGCCACCGACGGCACCTGGATCTCCATCGAAGATGAAGAGTCCAAGGCCTTCCGCGCCAGTGTTGTTGAATGGCTGATGACCAACCACCCGCACGACTGCCCGGTCTGCGAGGAAGGCGGTCACTGCCACCTGCAAGACATGACCGTGATGACCGGCCACAACGAGCGCCGCTATCGCTTCACCAAGCGTACCCACCAGAACCAGCAACTGGGCCCGTTCATTTCCCACGAAATGAACCGCTGCATCGCTTGCTACCGCTGCGTGCGCTTCTATAAGGATTACGCTGGCGGCACCGACCTTGGTGTGTTCGGCGCCCACGACAACGTGTACTTCGGTCGCGTTGAAGACGGCGTACTGGAAAGCGAATTCTCCGGCAACCTCACCGAGGTCTGCCCGACCGGTGTGTTCACCGACAAGACTCACTCCGAGCGCTACAACCGCAAGTGGGACATGCAGTTCTCGCCGAGCATCTGCCATGGCTGCTCCAGCGGTTGCAACATCTCCCCGGGCGAGCGTTACGGCGAACTGCGTCGGATCGAAAACCGCTTCAACGGTTCGGTCAACCAGTACTTCCTGTGCGACCGTGGCCGTTTCGGCTATGGCTACGTCAACCGCGAAGACCGCCCGCGTCAGCCATTGCTGGCCAACGGCGCCAAGCTGAGCCTCGACGAAGCGCTGGATAAAGCGGCTGACCTGCTGCGCGGTCGCAACATCGTCGGTATCGGTTCGCCGCGTGCCAGCCTCGAAAGCAACTTCGCGTTGCGCGAACTGGTCGGCGCCGAGCACTTCTACTCCGGTATCGAAGCCGCCGAGCTGGAACGCATTCGTCTGGTCATGCAGGTGCTCAAAGACAGCCCGCTGCCGATCCCGAACATGCGCGACATCGAAGACCACGACGCCATCTTCGTCCTCGGCGAAGACCTGACCCAGACCGCTGCCCGTATGGCGCTGTCCCTGCGTCAATCGGTCAAGGGCAAGGCCGAAGACATGGCCGACGGCATGCGCGTTCAGCCTTGGCTCGACGCTGCGGTGAAGAACATCGGTCAGCACGAACTGAACCCGCTGTTCATCGCCAGCCTGGCTGAAACCAAGCTCGACGACATCGCCGAAGAGTGCGTTCACGCCGCTCCCGACGATCTGGCCCGCATCGGTTTCGCCGTGGCTCACGCCCTCGACGCCAGCGCCCCAGCGGTTGAAGGCCTCGACGCCGAAGCCCTCGAACTGGCCAAGCGCATTGCCGACGCCCTGCTCGCCGCCAAGCGTCCGTTGATCATTGCCGGTACCTCGCTGGGTTCCAAAGCATTGATCGAAGCCGCCGCGAACATCGCCAAAGCCCTGAAGCTGCGCGAGAAGAACGGTTCCATCAGCCTGATCGTGCCAGAGGCCAACAGCCTCGGCCTGGCCATGCTCGGTGGTGAATCGGTCGACGCCGCGCTGCAAGCGGTGATCGATGGCAAGGCCGACGCCATCGTCGTGCTGGAAAACGATCTGTACACCCGTACCGACAAAGCCCGTGTCGATGCCGCCCTGACCGCCGCGAAAGTGGTGATCGTTGCCGACCACCAGAAAACCGCCACCAGCGATCGCGCGCACCTGGTTCTGCCAGCCGCCAGCTTCGCTGAAGGCGACGGTACGCTGGTCAGCCAGGAAGGCCGCGCCCAGCGCTTCTTCCAGGTCTTCGATCCGAAGTACATGGACGCGAGCATCCTGGTTCACGAAGGCTGGCGCTGGCTGCATGCCCTGCGCGCGACCTTGCTGAACCAGCCGATCGACTGGACCCAACTGGACCACGTCACCGCTGCCGTCGCTGCAAGCACGCCGCAACTGAACCGCATCGTCGATGCCGCACCGTCCGCCTCGTTCCGCATCAAGGGCATGAAGCTTGCCCGCGAACCGCTGCGTTACTCGGGTCGTACCGCCATGCGCGCTGACATCAACGTGCACGAACCGCGTACCCCGCAAGACAAGGACACCGCGTTCGCCTTCTCCATGGAAGGTTACTCGGGCTCGGCCGAACCGCGTCAGCAAGTGCCTTTCGCCTGGTCTCCGGGCTGGAACTCGCCGCAAGCCTGGAACAAGTTCCAGGACGAAGTCGGTGGTCACATCCGCGCTGGCGACCCGGGCACCCGCCTGATCGAAAGCACCGGTGACTCGCTGAACTGGTTCTCGGCTGTTCCGCGCGCCTTCAACCCGGCGCCGGGCACCTGGCAGGTCGTGCCGTTCTTCCACCTGCTCGGCAGCGAAGAGAACTCTTCGAAAGCCGCACCGGTTCAGGAACGCATCCCGGCCGCCTACGTCGCTTTGGCCAAGTCCGAAGCCGACCGTCTGGGTGTCAATGACGGTGCCCTGCTGAGCTTGAACGTTGCTGGCCAGACCCTGCGTCTGCCGCTGCGCATCAACGAAGAGCTGGGTGCTGGCCTGGTCGCATTGCCGGCCGGTATCGCGGGCATTCCGCCAGCGATCTTTGGCAAATCCGTTGACGGTCTGCAGGAGGCAGCTCAATGACCTGGTTCACGCCTGAAGTGATTGACGTGATCATCGCGGTCCTCAAGGCCATCGTGATCCTGCTCGCCGTGGTGGTGTGCGGCGCGCTGCTGAGCTGGGTCGAGCGTCGTCTGCTCGCCCTCTGGCAGGACCGTTACGGTCCGAACCGCGTCGGCCCGTTCGGCGCGTTCCAGATCGCGGCCGACATGATCAAGATGTTCTTCAAGGAAGACTGGACCCCGCCGTTCGCCGACAAGATGATCTTCACCCTGGCACCGGTCGTGGCCATGAGCGCCCTGCTGATTGCCTTCGCGATCATCCCGATCACCCCGACCTGGGGCGTGGCGGACATCAACATCGGCATCCTGTTCTTCTTCGCCATGGCCGGTCTGTCGGTCTACGCGGTGCTGTTCGCCGGCTGGTCGAGTAACAACAAGTTCGCCCTGCTGGGCAGCTTGCGGGCCTCGGCACAGACCGTGTCGTACGAAGTGTTCATGGGCCTGTCGCTGATGGGCATCGTGATCCAGGTCGGCTCGTTCAACATGCGCGACATCGTTGAATATCAAGCGCAGAACCTGTGGTTCATCATTCCGCAGATCTTCGGTTTCCTGACCTTCTTCATCGCCGGCGTCGCCGTGACTCACCGTCACCCGTTCGACCAGCCGGAAGCGGAGCAGGAACTGGCTGACGGTTACCACATTGAATACGCCGGCATGAAATGGGGCATGTTCTTCGTCGGCGAGTACATCGGCATCGTGTTGATTTCGGCGCTGCTGGTGACCTTGTTCTTCGGTGGCTGGCACGGTCCGTTCAACATTCTGCCGCAGATCCCGTTCATCTGGTTTGCGCTGAAAACCGCGTTCTTCATCATGATCTTCATCCTGTTGCGCGCCTCGATTCCGCGCCCACGGTATGACCAAGTGATGGACTTCAGCTGGAAGTTCTGCCTGCCGCTGACCCTCGTCAACATGCTGGTGACCGCTGCGATCGTGTTGCTCAACACGCCCGCCGTCGCGGCTCAGTGAGGATAGAGAATCATGAAGTACATATTTGACATCGTGCATGGCTTCTTCACCCAGCTTCGCAGCCTGGTGATGATTTTCGGCCACGCCTTCCGCAAGCGCGACACGCTGCAGTACCCGGAAGAACCGGTCTACCTGCCGCCGCGCTACCGTGGCCGTATCGTCCTGACCCGCGACCCTGATGGCGAAGAGCGTTGTGTAGCCTGCAACCTGTGCGCCGTGGCGTGCCCGGTCGGGTGCATCTCGCTGCAGAAAGCTGAAACCGAAGACGGTCGCTGGTACCCGGACTTCTTCCGCATAAACTTCTCGCGCTGCATTTTCTGCGGCCTCTGCGAGGAAGCCTGCCCGACCACCGCGATCCAGCTGACACCGGATTTCGAGATGGCCGAGTTCAAACGTCAGGACCTGGTTTACGAGAAAGAAGATCTGCTGATCTCCGGCCCCGGCAAAAACCCTGATTACAACTTCTATCGTGTTGCAGGTATGGCGATTGCCGGGAAGCCGAAAGGCTCCGCGCAGAATGAAGCCGAACCGATCAACGTGAAGAGCTTGCTGCCTTAAGGAAGAAAGATGGAATTCGCTTTCTATTTCGCATCGGGTATCGCTGTGGTGTCCACGCTTCGCGTGATCACCCACACCAACCCTGTGCACGCCCTGCTCTACCTGATCATTTCGCTGATCGCCGTGGCCATGACGTTCTTCGCCCTCGGCGCACCGTTTGCCGGTGTTCTGGAAGTGATCGCCTACGCTGGCGCCATCATGGTGCTGTTCGTGTTCGTGGTGATGATGCTGAACCTGGGCCCGGCCTCGGTTCAGCAAGAGCGCGTCTGGCTCAAGCCCGGCATCTGGCTCGGCCCGGTGATTCTCGGCGCCCTGCTGCTGGCTGAACTGCTGTACGTGCTGTTCTCCCACCAGAGCGGCCAGGCCGTCGGCCACACCACCGTAGACGCCAAGGCCGTGGGCATCAGCCTTTTCGGTCCGTACCTGCTGGTGGTCGAACTCGCCTCGATGCTGCTGCTCGCCGCAGCCGTGACGGCGTTCCACTTGGGCCGTAACGAAGCCAAGGAGCAATGACGATGCCTGCTATCCCTTTGGAGCATGGTCTGGCGGTCGCCGGCATCCTGTTCTGCCTCGGTCTGGTCGGCCTGATGGTCCGCCGCAACATTCTCTTCGTGCTGATGAGCCTGGAGGTCATGATGAATGCCTCCGCTTTGGCGTTCATCGTTGCCGGTAGCCGCTGGGCGCAGCCGGATGGACAGATCATGTTCATCCTGGTGATCAGCCTGGCAGCCGCCGAGGCCAGTATTGGCCTGGCGATCCTGCTGCAACTGTATCGCCGCTTCCACACGCTCGATATCGACGCTGCCAGTGAGATGCGCGGATGAATCTTCTCTATCTGACTTTCGTGTTCCCTCTCATAGGTTTCCTGCTGCTGTCGTTCTCCCGTGGACGCCTCTCGGAAAACCTGTCGGCGCTGATCGGCGTCGGTTCCATCGGCCTGTCTGCCATCGTCACCGCTTACGTGATCTGGCAGTTCAACGTCGCGCCACCTGAAGGCGGTCACTACACCCAGGTGTTGTGGCAGTGGATGGCGGTGGAAGGCTTCACGCCGAACTTCGCGCTGTACCTGGATGGTCTGTCCCTGACCATGCTCGGTGTCGTGGTCGGTGTCGGCTTCCTGATCCACCTGTTCGCGTCCTGGTACATGCGCGGTGAAGCCGGTTACTCGCGCTTCTTCGCCTACACCAACCTGTTTATCGCCAGCATGCTGTTCCTGGTCCTGGGCGATAACCTGTTGTTCCTGTACTTCGGCTGGGAAGGCGTGGGCCTGTGCTCGTACCTGTTGATCGGTTTCTACTACAGCAACCGCAACAACGGTAACGCGGCACTCAAAGCCTTTATCGTGACCCGCATCGGCGACGTGTTCATGGCCATCGGCCTGTTCATCCTGTTCGCCCAACTGGGCACGCTGAACGTCCAGGAACTGCTGGTGCTGGCACCACAGAAATTCCAGGCCGGCGACTTCTGGATGGTCATGGCCACCCTGATGCTGCTGGGTGGCGCTGTCGGTAAATCCGCGCAACTGCCACTGCAAACCTGGCTGGCGGATGCGATGGCCGGTCCTACCCCGGTTTCGGCACTGATCCACGCCGCGACCATGGTGACCGCCGGTGTCTACCTGATCGCCCGTACCCACGGCCTGTTCACCCTGGCGCCGGAAATTCTGCATCTGGTAGGCATCGTCGGCGGCGTGACCCTGGTACTCGCCGGTTTCGCGGCACTGGTTCAGACCGACATCAAACGTATCCTCGCCTATTCGACCATGAGCCAGATCGGCTACATGTTCCTGGCGCTGGGCGTTGGCGCCTGGGATGGCGCGATCTTCCACCTGATGACCCACGCCTTCTTCAAGGCGCTGCTGTTCCTTGCGTCCGGTGCGGTGATCGTTGCCTGCCACCACGAGCAGAACATCTTCAAAATGGGCGGCCTGTGGAAGAAACTGCCACTGGCCTACGCCAGCTTCATCGTCGGCGGCGCGGCCCTGGCGGCCCTGCCACTGGTGACCGCAGGCTTCTACTCCAAGGACGAAATCCTGTGGGAAGCGTTTGCCAGCGGCAACCAGGGTCTGCTGTACGCAGGTCTGGTCGGCGCATTCATGACCTCGCTGTACACCTTCCGCCTGATCTTCATCGCGTTCCACGGTGAAGTGAAGACCGAAGCGCACGCCGGTCACGGCATCGCTCACTGGCTGCCACTGTCGGTGCTGATCGTATTGTCCACCGCCATTGGCGCGATGATCGTTCCGCCGCTGCACGGTGTGCTGCCGGAAAGCGTCGGCCACGCCGGCGGCGAAGCCAAGCACAGTCTGGAAATCGCCTCGGGCGCCATCGCCCTGGCCGGTATCCTGCTGGCCGCGTTGCTGTTCCTCGGCAAGCGTCGTTTCGTTACTGCAATCGCCAACAGCGGCATCGGCCGCTTCCTTTCGGCCTGGTGGTTCGCTGCCTGGGGCTTCGACTGGATCTACGACAAACTGTTCGTCAAGCCATACCTGGCGATCAGCCATGTACTGCGCAAAGACCCGCTCGACCAGACCATCGGTCTGATCCCGCGTATGGCCAAAGGCGGTCACACCGCCCTGAGCCGTACCGAAACCGGTCAACTGCGTTGGTACGCGGCATCGATGGCAGCCGGCTCCGTGCTGGTCATCGGCGCCATCGTGCTGGTAGCGGTCTGAATATGAACCTTGCGAACTTGCGAAAGGAATTGAGCCCGTCATGATTCTGCCTTGGCTAATCCTGATCCCCTTCATCGGCGGCCTGCTGTGCTGGATGGGTGAGCGCTTCGGCGCCACCCTCCCCCGCTGGATTGCGCTGATCACCATGTCCCTGTTGCTTTCCCTCGGCCTCTGGCTGTGGGCCACCGGTGACTATTCTTTTGCCCCGGCGCCTGGCGCCGACCCGACCTGGGCGCTTGAGTTCAAGCACATCTGGATCGAACGCTTCGGCATCAGCGTGCACCTGGCCCTCGACGGCCTGTCGCTGCTGATGATCATGCTGACCGGTCTGCTGGGTGTGCTTTCGGTACTCTGCTCGTGGAAAGAGATTCAACGTCACGTTGGCTTCTTCCACTTGAACCTGATGTGGATCCTGGGCGGTGTCGTCGGCGTGTTCCTCGCCCTCGACCTGTTCATGTTCTTCTTCTTCTGGGAAATGATGCTGGTGCCGATGTACTTCCTCATCGCGCTCTGGGGTCACAGTTCTTCGGACGGCAAGAAAACCCGGATCTACGCGGCGACCAAGTTCTTCATCTTCACTCAGGCTTCCGGCCTGATCATGTTGGTGGCGATCCTGGGTCTGGTACTGGTCAACTTCAACGACACCGGCGTGATTACTTTCAACTACGCCGATCTGTTGAAAACCAAGATGTCGCTGACCACCGAGTACATCCTGATGCTCGGCTTCTTCATCGCCTTCGCGGTCAAGCTGCCAGTCGTACCGTTCCACTCCTGGTTGCCTGATGCTCACGCCCAGGCGCCGACCGCAGGTTCCGTCGACCTGGCCGGTATCTTGCTGAAAACCGCTGCGTACGGTCTGCTGCGTTTCGCCCTGCCGCTGTTCCCGAATGCGTCGGCCGAGTTTGCGCCGATCGCCATGACCCTCGGTCTGATCGGTATTTTCTACGGCGCGTTCCTGGCTTTCGCACAAACCGACATCAAGCGTCTGATTGCCTTCTCGTCCGTTTCCCACATGGGTTTCGTACTGATCGGCATCTACTCCGGCAGCCAACTGGCGCTGCAGGGCGCGGTGATGCAGATGCTGGCGCACGGTCTGTCGGCCGCGGCACTCTTTATTTTGAGTGGTCAGTTGTACGAGCGCACCCACACCCGCGACATGCGTGAAATGGGTGGCCTGTGGTCGAAGATCGCTTACCTGCCGGCCCTCAGCCTGTTCTTCGCGGCCGCGTCGCTGGGCTTGCCGGGCACCGGTAACTTTGTCGGTGAGTTCCTGATCCTGATCGGTACCTTCCCTGCTGCACCGTTGGTTACCATCATCGCGACGTCTGGCCTGGTGTTCGGTTCGGTCTACTCGCTGATCATGATCCACCGCGCGTACTTCGGTCCGGCCAAATCGGACGCGGTACTGCATGGCATGGACGGTCGCGAACTGATCATGGTGGTCGGTCTGGCGGCATTGCTGATCTACATCGGCGTGTACCCGCAACCGTTCCTCGATACCTCTGCTGCGACGATGCATGGCGTGCAGCAATGGCTCGGCACCGCCTTCACTCAACTCGCTTCGGCCCGGTAAGAGCGCTATGGAATTCACGACTCAACACTTTATCGCGCTAGCGCCGTTGTTGATCACCAGCGCCACGATCATCGTGGTGATGCTGGCGATTGCCTGGCGCCGCAACCACTCGCAGACCTTCCTGATTTCCGTGGCGGGCCTGAACCTGGCGTTGCTGTCGATCCTGCCAGCCTTGAAAGTCGCGCCATTGGCCGTGACCCCACTGCTGCAGATCGATAGCTTTGCCTGCTTGTACATGGCGCTGATCCTGGTCGCCACCCTCGCTTGTGTGACCCTCGCCCACGCCTATCTCGGCGATGGCGGTTCGGGTTACCCGGGCAACCGCGAAGAACTGTACCTGCTGATCCTGATGGCCGCCGCCGGTGGCCTGGTTCTGGTCAGCGCGCAGCACCTGGCCGGGTTGTTCATCGGTCTGGAACTGCTCTCGGTGCCGGTCTACGGTCTGGTGGCCTACGCCTTCTTCAACAAGCGTTCGCTGGAAGCCGGTATCAAGTACATGGTGCTGTCGGCCGCCGGTTCCGCGTTCCTGTTGTTCGGTATGGCCCTGCTCTACGCCGATTCCGGCAGCCTGAGCTTTGTCGGTATCGGCCAGGCCCTCGCGGCCACCGGTCTGCCAAGCTCCCTGGCGCAGATGGGCCTGGGCATGATGCTGATCGGCCTGGCGTTCAAACTGTCGCTGGTACCGTTCCACCTCTGGACCCCGGACGTTTACGAAGGTGCTCCGGCACCGGTGGCGGCGTTCCTGGCAACCGCTTCCAAAGTCGCTGTGTTCGCGGTGATGGTGCGTCTGTTCCAGATCTCGCCAGCGGCGAGCAGCGGTGTACTCAGCGACGTGCTGACCATCATCGCCATCGCCTCGATCCTGTTCGGTAACCTGCTGGCCCTGACCCAAAGCAACCTCAAGCGTCTGCTGGGTTACTCGTCCATCGCGCACTTCGGCTACCTGCTGATCGCCCTGGTGGCGAGCAAGGGTCTGGCCGTGGAAGCCATCGGCGTGTACCTGGTCACCTACGTGATCACGAGCCTCGGCGCCTTCGGCGTGATCACCCTGATGTCCTCGCCGTACAACGGCCGTGACGCGGATGCCCTGTACGAATACCGCGGCCTGTTCTGGCGCCGTCCGTACCTGACCGCCGTACTGACCGTGATGATGCTGTCCCTGGCCGGTATCCCGCTGACCGCGGGCTTCATCGGCAAGTTCTACATCATCGCCACCGGTGTCGAGTCGCACCAATGGTGGCTGGTTGGTTCCCTGGTACTGGGCAGCGCCATCGGCGTCTTCTACTACCTGCGCGTCATGGTCACTCTGTACCTGATGGAGCCAAACCTGCGTCGCCACGATGCGCAACTGCATTGGGAGCAACGTGCAGGCGGCGTGATGCTGCTGGCCATCGCCGTACTGGCGTTCTTCCTCGGGCTGTATCCGCAGCCGTTGCTGGCTCTGGTTCAGCAGGCTGGTCTGGCGGGTTGATCGCTTAGCGGTAGATCGTAGAAAACAGAAACGGCACCTTCGGGTGCCGTTTTTGCGTTTGTGGGGTTTGGTACTGATGTTTTCCCCCTCCTCTGGCGTACATATCCATTTTTGCGGTCACGGCGGCTATGGGTTTCGCCCTTACGGCGAGTCACTTGGAAGAGCCCCAAGTAACCAAGGGCTCTTGCCCCTTTCGTTCGGTGCCTCGCCATGGCTCGGCATTCCCTCGCTCCGGTCCTGCTCCGTGGGCCCGCCGCCATCGGCCATCCATGGCCGGGGGCGGCTAACCCGGCATCCATGCCGGGTTGCCCACTGCGCAGAACCTGCGCTCGGCCTCTCGAGGGGGCGCTCAGATCAAAAGCTGAAGGCGAGCTAACGCTCGGCCTGATGAGTGGTGGAAAGCAAAAGCGTACGCGATCCCCTGTAGGAGCCGGCTTGCCGGCGAAAAGCGTCTAGGCGACGCGTTCACTCAGACAGCACGCGTTATCGTTGACGTCCATCGCTGGCAAGCCAGCTCCTACAATTTCGAACCGTGTGAACCCAATCCCTTGTAGGAGCCGGCTTGCCGGCGAAAAGCGTCCGGACGACGCGTTCATTCAGACAGCACGCGTTATCGTTGACGTCTATCGCCAGCAAGCCGGCTCCTACAGGGGAACGTGTGCAACTGGGTAATCAGGTTGGCTGATACTGGATCTGACACAAACAAAAACGGCACCTTCCGGTGCCGTTCGCCTTTCTCAGTGCCGCCGTTTACTTACGCGCATCTGCCCACGATTTC
This sequence comes from Pseudomonas sp. BF-B-15, assembly GCF_019946675.1. Classification (NCBI taxonomy): domain Bacteria; kingdom Pseudomonadati; phylum Pseudomonadota; class Gammaproteobacteria; order Pseudomonadales; family Pseudomonadaceae; genus Pseudomonas; species Pseudomonas sp. BF-B-15. Next base: position 6,272 of record NZ_JAGYFZ010000032.1, on the reverse strand, counting down.
AGCAGTTCGTTGTAGCTCACGGTTTCACCCTTAGGCTTTTCGTTCGCCAGTTTCGGTTTTGGTGCACCCGGTTGATCGAACCAGTATTGCGCATCGCGCTCGGGGTTCATTTTCGGGGCGCAGGTGGCTTGGGCCTTTGAGCGTTCCAGGCGGGACATGATCGCGTCCTGATCCTTGGCCAGGCCGTCGAGCGCCTGTTGCGGGGTTTTGTCGCCGCTGGCGGCTTCGGCGATGTGGCTCCACCACAGTTGCGCCAGACGCGGATAGTCCGGCACGTTGGTCCCGGTAGGGGTCCATTGCACGCGGGCCGGGCTGCGGTAGAACTCGACCAGCCCACCGAGTTTCGGTGCCAGGTCGGTCATCGCTTGCGAGTTGATGTCCGACTCGCGGATCGGTGTCAGGCCGACGATGGTTTTCTTCAGCGATACGGTTTTCGACGTCACGAATTGCGCATAGAGCCAGGCAGCCAGTTTCTGTTTCTCAGGCGTGGACTTCATGAACGTCCAGGAACCCACATCCTGATAACCCAGCTTCATGCCCTCTTCCCAATACGGACCGCGCGGCGAAGGCGCCATGCGCCATTTCGGTGTGCCATCGGCGTTCACCACGGGCAGACCCGGTTTGGTCATGTCGGCGGTGAAAGCGGTGTACCAGAAGATCTGTTGGGCGATGTTGCCCTGGGATGGCACCGGGCCAGACTCGGAGAAGGTCATGCCCGCCGCTTCCGGTGGTGCGTAGGCCTTGAGCCAGTCGACGTATTTGGTGGTGGCGAATACCGCCGCCGGGCCGTTGGTGTCGCCACCGCGAGTCACGCTGGAACCGACCGGGTGGCAGTCCTCGACGCGGATGCCCCACTCGTCCACCGGCAAACCGTTAGGCAAGCCCTTGTCGCCACCACCCGCCATGGAGAACCAGGCATCGGTGAAGCGCCAGCCCAGGGACGGGTCTTTCTTGCCGTAGTCCATGTGACCGTAGACCCGCTTGCCGTCGATTTCCTTGACGTCTTCGCTGAAGAATTTGGCGATGTCTTCATAGGCCGACCAGTTCACCGGAACGCCCAACTCGTAACCGTACTTTTCCTTGAACTTGGCTTTTAGGTCCGCACGCTCGAACCAGTCGGCGCGGAACCAATAAAGGTTGGCGAACTGTTGGTCGGGCAGTTGATAGAGCTTGCCGTCGGGCGCGGTGGTGAAGGAAAGGCCGATGAAATCCTTGAGATCCAGGGTCGGCGAAGTGAAGTTTTTACCTTCATTGGCCATCAGGTCGGTAATGGATTCGGTCTTGCCGTAACGGAAGTGCGTACCGATCAGGTCCGAGTCGTTGACCCAGCCGTCATAGATGCTCTTGTCCGACTGCATCACGGTCTGCAGCTTTTCCACCACGTCGCCTTCCTGCAGCAAATCGTGGGTCACCTTGATCCCGGTGATCTCGGTAAAAGCCTTGGCCAACACCTTGGACTCATATTCGTGAGTGGTCAGGGTTTCCGAGACGACCTTGATGTCCATCCCGCGAAACGGCTCGGCGGCCTTGATGAACCACTTCAGTTCCGCGAGCTGCTGATCCGCCGTCAGGGTGGACGGCTTGAACTCGCTGCCGACCCATTTTTTCGCAGCTTCTTCGTAGGCATCGGCCCAGGCCGAAGCGCTCAAACCGCTGAGTGCCAGCATGGCTGCCAATGAAATGCTATGTCGCAGCTTATTGTTTTTGTCGAACATAGAGACCTCCTTTTAGGGTTTCGGAGCAACATTGCCGAGCGATTCGACTAGCCCCAACGCATCACAGCCAACAGCCACACCAGGGACAACGCGAACGCTACCCAGATGCTCCAGTCGGTGACGCCGATTACCAGCAAATGCAGGTAGGCGCTGCCGAGAAGACCGATAAACAGCCGATCGCCACGGGTGGTGGCAATCGGCAAAAAACCACGCCGAAGAACGCTCGGCGAGCGTAGTTCCCACGTCGTCATGCCCACCAGAATCAGGCCAATGACGGTGAAGAACGCCGCTGTGGGGACAGTCCAACTCATCCATTCCATCATCAGTTCCTCATACTCGACCGAGGGCAAAGCCCTTGGCCACGTGGTTACGGACAAACCAGATCACCAGCATGCCCGGCAGGATGGTCAACACCCCCGCCGCCGCCAGCACGCCCCAGTCGATGCCGGACGCCGAAACGGTTCGGGTCATCACCGCCGCGATCGGCTTGGCGTTGACCGAGGTCAGCGTCCGCGCCAGCAACAATTCGACCCAGGAAAACATGAAGCAGAAGAACGCCGTCACGCCGATCCCCGAGCCAATCAGCGGTACGAAAATCTTCACGAAGAACTTGGGAAAACTGTAGCCATCAATGTAGGCGGTTTCGTCGATTTCCTTCGGAACGCCGGACATGAAGCCCTCGAGAATCCACACCGCCAACGGCACGTTGAACAGGCAATGCGCCAACGCCACGGCGATGTGGGTGTCGAACAGGCCGATCGACGAATACAGCTGGAAGAACGGCAACAGGAATACCGCCGGTGGTGCCATGCGGTTGGTCAGCAGCCAGAAGAACAGGTGCTTGTCGCCGAGGAAGCGATACCGCGAGAACGCGTACGCCGCCGGCAACGCCACGCTAAGGGAAATCAGCGTGTTCAGGCTCACGTAATACAGCGAGTTGAGGTAACCGGTGTACCAGGCCGGATCGGTGAAGATCACCTTGTAGTTGGCAAAGGTGAAATCCTGCGGAAACAGCGTCAGGCCGCTGAGGATTTCGGTGTTGCTCTTGAAGGACATGTTCAGCAGCCAGTAGATCGGCACCAGCAGGAACAGGATGTAGATCAGCAGTGGAATCAGCTTTCTCTTGCTCATGGTGGGCCTCAGCGGTTGGCGTCAGAGTGAGTCATGGCGGTGTAGAACAGCCAGGACACCAACAGGATGATCAGGAAGTACACCAGCGAGAACGCCGCCGCCGGGCCAAGGTCGAATTGGCCGATGGCCATTTGCGTCAGGGTCTGGCTGAGGAAGGTCGTGGCATTGCCCGGCCCGCCGCCCGTGAGCACGAACGGCTCGGTGTAGATCATGAAACTGTCCATGAACCGCAGCATCACTGCGATCAACAGCACGCTCTTTAGCTTGGGCAACTGGATGTGTCGGAACACCGCCCAGGCCGATGCCCGATCGATCCGCGCCGCCTGGTAGTACACGTCCGGAATCGCCCGCAACCCGGAGAAACACAACAGCGCCACCAGCGACGTCCAGTGCCAGACGTCCATCACCAGCACCGTGACCCAGGCGTCCATGGTGTTGGCCGCATAGTTATAGTTGATGCCCATCGCATTGAGGCTCGAACCGAGCAAGCCGATGTCGGCCCGGCCGAAGATCTGCCAGATGGTGCCGACCACGTTCCATGGAATCAGCAGCGGAATCGCCAGGATGATCAGCACCAGGGAAGACCAGCGGCCCTTGGTCGGCATGGTCAGGGCGATGGCGATGCCCAGCGGGATTTCGATCAGCAATACGCAGCCGGAGTAGATGAACTGACGCAGCAACGAGTCGTGCAGCCGTGGGTCGAGCAGCACCTGTTTGTACCAGTCGGCGCCGACGAAGTAGCGGCTGGACTGGTCGAAGATGTCCTGCACCGAATAGTTGACCACGGTCATCATCGGGATCACCGCACTGAACGCCACCAGCAAAAACACCGGCAGCACCAGCCACCAGGCCTTGTTGTTCTGCACCTTGTTCATGGCAGCACCTCCAGCAGGTAATCATCGGCATAGACCATCAACCATTGCGCCGGAAAGCTGATGTACGCCGTGCCCTCCGGCACCGGTTTGTCTTCGGCCAACCGCACTTTCAACGTCACGCCGTCGAGGTTCAGGGTCATGATCTTGTAGGTGCCGAGGTCTTCGACGTGTACGACCTTTGCCTGCATCGCGTCGTCAAACGGTTCCTCCCACACGTGTACGAACTCAGGTCGGATGCCAACCTTCAGGGTTTTCCATTCGGACCCGGCGATGCGTTGCAGTTGCGCCTCGGACAACGGCAAATGCGTCGAGGCAAAACCGACACCGCCGGGTTGCGGCTGCACGTCGATCAGGTTCATCCCCGGACTGCCGATGAAATAACCGACAAAGGTATGGCTCGGCCGTTCGAACAATTCCCGTGGCGTACCGAATTGCACGATCTGCCCGCCGTACATCACCGCAATCTTGTCGGCGAAGGTCGAGGCTTCGAGTTGATCGTGGGTGACGTAGACCATGGTGATGTTGAACTGCTCATGGATCTGTTTGAGCTTGCGCCGCAGCTTCCACTTCAAGTGCGGGTCGATCACCGTCAGCGGTTCATCGAAGAGGATGGCGGAGACGTCATCGCGCACCAGCCCGCGACCCATCGAGACTTTCTGTTTTTCGTCAGCGGTGAGGTTGCGCGCCTTCTTGCTCAGCAACGCCTGGAGGTCTAGGACCTCGGCAATTTCCTGCACCTTGCTGTGAATTTTCGCTTCGGCCATGCCCTGATTGCGCAGCGGAAAGGCCAGGTTATCGAACACCGTCATGGTGTCGTAGACCACCGGAAACTGGAAAACCTGAGCGATGTTGCGCTTCTCCGGGGTCAGGTCGTTGACCGCTTTGCCATCGAACAGGACATGGCCCTGGGACGGGCTGAGCAACCCGGAAATGATGTTGAGCAAGGTCGACTTGCCGCAGCCCGACGGGCCGAGCAAGGCATAGGCGCCGCCCTGCTCCCAGATGTGATCCATCTCGCGGATCGCGTAATCCTCGGGGCCGCTCGGTGTGCGCGTGTAACTGTGGGCGAGGTTCTGCAAACGGATTTCGGCCATCAGGCAACCCTCGATATACGGCGACCGGGCGCCTGGACTAGCCGCCCCTGCGCATCGAACACAAACAGTTTATGGGTCGGGATGTAGATGCGGATCGGCGCATCGACGTCGTATTCGTGAACACCGGGCAAATGCAGCACCAGCAGGAAATGCTCGTTGCGCACGTGGAGGAAGGTTTCCGAGCCGCTGATCTCGGCGACCTCGACGGTCACTGCCAGTTCGAGGTCATCGTCGTTGCTCGGCACCAGCGAGATGTGGCTCGGACGCACACCGAAGCGGAACTCGCCCTCGCCCACCGGGCGCAAATCGACGTTCAACGGGAAGTGCACGAAATTGGCGAAGCTGACTTCGTTGCCGGCGATGCGCCCGGGCATCAGGTTGATCGGCGGTTCGGAGAACAGCTCGGCGGCCAGCACCGATTGCGGCTGGTGATAGACCTCGGAGGACTTGCCGCTCTGAATCACCCGGCCTTCGTGAAGAATGGTCGTGGTGCCACCGAGCGCCAGCGCTTCGTTGGGCTCGGTGGTGGCGTAGATGGCGATGGTGTGCCGCGCCTTGAACAGCTCGCGCATTTCCTGGCGCAGTTCTTCGCGCAACTTGTAGTCGAGGTTGACCAGCGGCTCGTCGAACAGGATCAGTTCGGCGTCCTTGACCAGCGCCCGGGCCATCGCGGTGCGCTGCTGCTGACCGCCGGAGAGCTCGAGCGGATAGCGCTGGAGAAACTTCTCGATGCGCAGCATCTTCGCGGTTTCCAGCACCTTGCTCTGGATCAGCTCGTTGGACACGCCGGCCTGACGCAGCGGCGAGGCGATGTTCTCGAACACCGTCATGGTCGGGTAGTTGATGAACTGCTGATAGACCATCGACACGTTGCGCAAGCGCACCGGGCGTTGGGTGACGTCGACGCCGTTCATCAGGATGCGGCCGCTGTCGGGCTTGTCCAGGCCCGCCATCAGGCGCATGAGACTGGTTTTGCCGGACAGCGTGCGGCCAAGCAAAACGTTGAAGGATCCAGGTTCGAAACTCAGGCACGCATCGTCGATCCAGGTCTGGCCCTCGACGGTGCGGCTGACGTGCTCCAGAGTGAGTGACATGGCTCGGCCTTTTTATTATTGGAGTCAAGCGACCGGAGCAGTAGAGCGAGTTTCATGCCAGAAATTGCAACGTGTTGATCTGGCTTGGAAATCCTTGAAACAGCGGTGAAACCGCTTTCGTTGCTGAACAGAAATGAACAACGACGGCTGAACAATTGAACAATCGAACCGTTGACAATGAACAATAGTGAACAACACTCTACGGACTGTTCACGGTCCCTGTAGGAGCCAGGCTTGCCGGCGAAGGCGATTTCAAAGACGCCTTCGCCGGCAAGCCTGGCTCCTACAGGGCGCAGGCACAGAATTGCAGTACCTGTGGGAGCGAGCCTGCTCGCGATTACGGTGGGTCAGTCAATTTGATTT
>NZ_JAGYFZ010000031.1:0-60270 GCF_019946675.1 Pseudomonas sp. BF-B-15 | reverse complement strand
TTGGAACCACCTGATCCCATCCCGAACTCAGCAGTGAAACGATGCATCGCCGATGGTAGTGTGGGGTTTCCCCATGTGAGAGTAGGTCATCGTCAAGATTAAATTCCGAAACCCCAATTGCGAAAGCAGTTGGGGTTTTGTTTTGCCTGGAAAAAAGTACACTCCGGACGAGCACAAATTTGCACAGTTATTTTCGACTCAGGACACTAGAATAGGTCCAACTTTTTCGGAGTCAGTGCCTTTATGCCAGAACCGGTTGACGCCCCCGGGCTGTCAGAATTACCGCTGGACGACTTGGTGGCGTGCCATGAGTGCGACTTGCTGATGCGCAAGCCCAAGCTCGCCCATGGCGAGAAAGCCCTGTGCCCGCGATGCGGTTACGAACTCTATGCCCATCGGCACAATGTTGTGCAACGCAGTCTCGCCTTGGTCATCTCCGCGCTGTTGTTGTACATCCCGGCGAACTTTTTACCCATCATGCAGCTCAATCTACTCGGGCAGTCGTCGCAAGATACTGTCTGGAGTGGCGTTGTCGGCCTGTTCGATACCGGAATGCAAGGCGTCTCAGTGATTGTGTTCCTGTGCAGCATGGGGATCCCGTTGCTCAAACTGCTTTGCCAACTGGCCGTGCTGCTGAGCATTCGTTTTGATATAGGCCGTAGTTACGGTTTGTTGCTCTATCGGATTTATCACCATCTACGCGATTGGGGGATGCTCGAGGTCTACCTCATGGGCGTGCTGGTGGCGATCGTCAAACTGGCAGATATGGCAGCAATCACCATCGGTCTCGGCCTGGCGTGCTTTATCAGTTTGTTGTTGGTCCAGGTCTGGCTGGAGGTTGTGATGTCGCCCCATCAGATCTGGCAGGCTTTATCAGGAGAGGATGCCCATGCGGGCGATTGATGCAGGCATTCTGATTTGCGCCGAATGCCATGAATTGAACAAGCAGGAGGCTGACACCGACGAGCAGGTCTGCACCCGCTGCGGTGCGCTGGTTCACGCCCGCCGTCCCAACAGTCTCGCTCGTACCTGGGCGTTGCTGATCACGGCAGCGATTCTCTACATTCCGGCCAACGTACTGCCGATCATGACGGTCAGTTCCCTCGGTCAGGGCGATCCCAGCACCATCATGTCCGGTGTGATCCAACTGGTTCAACACGGCATGCTTCCCATCGCCGCCGTGGTGTTTATCGCCAGTATCGTGGTGCCCACGTTCAAATTGGTGGGCATCGCCTTGCTGCTGTTTTCGGTGCAGCGCCACCAGCCGCTTTCGGCTCGTCAACGGATCTGGATGTACCGCTTTATCGAGTTCATCGGTCGCTGGTCAATGCTCGATATCTTTGTGATTGCCATCCTGGTGGCGGTCGTGAATTTTGGACGGCTTGCCAGTGTCGAAGCCAATCTTGGCGCCATCGCTTTCGCCAGTGTGGTGATTCTGACGATGCTTGCCGCAGTAACTTTCGATCCCCGACTGATTTGGGATAACACGGAGTCGGACGACGACCATGACTGATTTGCCCACAGCGAAAACCCGACCGGCCTCGAACTGGTCAGCCATTTGGGTGTTGCCCCTGATCGCCCTGATCATCGGCGGCTGGCTCGGCTGGCGTGCCTACAACGAGACTGGCATCGAAATTCAGGTGCGTTTCGAAAGCGGTGAAGGCATTCAGGCCAACAAGACCGAAGTGGTCTACAAAGGCATGTCGGTCGGCAAGGTGAAAACCCTCACGCTTGATGACGAAGGCGCCTCCAAAGGGGTGATCGCCACCGTTGAGATGAACAAGGACGTGGAGCAATACCTGCGGACCAGCACACGCTTCTGGCTCGTCAAGCCGAGCGTGACCTTGGCGGGTATCACGGGCCTGGAAACCCTGGTCTCCGGTAACTACGTCGCGATCAGTCCGGGGGAAGGCGAGCCCACACGCCGGTTCAAGGCCCTGGCTGAAGAACCGCCGCTGTCGGATGCCCAGCCCGGGTTGCACCTGACCATCAAGGCTGACCGCCTCGGTTCGCTGAACCGTGGCAGCCCGGTGTTCTACAAGCAGATCAAAGTAGGCCAGATCAAAAGTTACTTGCTGTCCGAAGACCAAAGCACAGTTGAGCTCAAAGTGTTCATCGAGCCCACCTACGCCAAGCTCGTACGCAAACACACGCGTTTCTGGAATGCCAGCGGCATCAGCATCGACGCTAACCTGTCCGGTGTGAAAGTGCGCAGTGAGTCCCTGGCCAGCATCGTCGCCGGCGGTATCGCGTTTGCAACGCCGGAAAACCGCAGGGACAGCCCGCCCACCGATCCGAGCCTGCCGTTCCGTCTCTATGAAGACTTCGATGCGGCGGCGGCCGGTATACGGGTCAAGGTCAAACTCAGCGATTTCGAAGGCCTGCAGGCCGGTCGTACGCCGGTAATGTACAAAGGCATTCAGGTCGGCAATCTGAAAGCGCTGAAGATCGATCCTGATCTGTCCGGTGCTACCGCTGAACTGACCCTTGATCCTCTGGCCGAAGATTACCTGGTCGAAGGCACTCAATTCTGGGTGGTCAAACCGTCGATCTCCCTGGCCGGTATCACCGGGCTTGAAGCGCTGGTCAAAGGTAACTACATCGCTGTGCGTCCCGGCGATAAAGGCGCAGCACCACAACGTGAGTTCGTGGCACGGGCCAAGGCGCCGCCGCTGGATTTGCGTTCGCCGGGTCTGCACCTGGTGTTGTTCACCGAAAATCTTGGTTCGCTGGAAGTCGGCAGTCCAATTCTCTACAAGCAGGTCAAGGTCGGTTCGGTACAGAGCTATCAGTTCTCGCGCACCAAAAAACAATTGGTGATTGGCGTACACATCGAGAAGGAATACGAAGGGCTGGTTAACGCCTCGACTCGATTCTGGAATGCCAGTGGCATTACGCTCACGGGCGGATTGACTGGCGGAATCCAGGTCAAAAGTGAATCGCTGCAAAGCCTGATGGCCGGCGGTATCGCCTTCGAAACCCCGCTGGCCAAAGCCCCGCTGCAAAAGAAAATCCCGCGTTTCCGTTTGTTCGCCAGCCATGACGAAGCCAACCAGAAAGGCGCCGTGATCACGATCAAGGTCGATCGCGCCGATGGCTTGCGCAGCGGCACACCGGTGAGATTCAAAGGCCTGGATGTTGGCAAGATTGAAGACGTCGACCTCACGGATGACCTGCAATCGGTGATGCTCACCGCGCGGATCACCGAAGTGCCGGAGCGTATCGCTCGGGTCGGCAGTCAGTTCTGGGTGGTCAAACCCGAGCTGGGTCTGCTCAAAACGTCGAACCTGGAAACCCTGGTGACCGGTCAATACATCGAAGTGCAGCCGGCAGCGAAAAACCTCGGGTCGCAGAATAACTTCGTAGCGCTGGCCAATCCTCCGGAAACCGCCAAACAGGAAGCCGGGTTAAGTCTGGTTCTCAGCGCCGCTCGCCGCGGTTCGTTGAAAACCGGCGTGCCAGTGACGTATCGCGAAGTCACCGTGGGCAAGGTGACGGGGTATGAACTGGGCCAGACGGCTGACCGTGTGTTGATACACATCCTGATCGAGCCGAAGTACGCGCCATTGGTGCGCAGCGGCACACGATTCTGGAACACCAGCGGTTTTGGTTTCGACTACGGCTTGTTCAAGGGGGCGACGGTTCGTACCGAATCGCTGGAGACGCTGATTCAGGGCGGCATCGCATTCGCCACGCCGGATGGGGATCGTATGGGTAACCCGGCACGAGCGGAGCAAACCTTCCCGTTGTTCGACAAGTTTGAAGATGAATGGCTGACCTGGGCGCCGAAGATCTCGCTCGGCAAATAATCTGTTGGCGCCTGTGAGGACGCCTTCGCGGGCAAGCCTCGCTCCTACAGATCAGCACCTAACCTGTAGGAGCGAGGCTTGCCCGCGAAGAGGTCCGGATAGCCAACACATAACCACCAGACAAAAAAAGGCCGCGATTGGATCGCGGCCTTTTTTATTGCCTTCGATTAATGCAAATCAGACCGCATCCAGCTCCGGTTCATCCGCTTCAACATTAACCACAGCCTTCACCTCATCGTGACGGCGGATGTACTTCCAGTCCGCCTCATCGATGTAGATCCCGTTCGGCCCGCTACCGCCTTCCAGGTCAATCGCCACACTGGCGCAGACCTGCGGCTTCACACTCGCCAGAATCGGCACGAAGCCCAGTTGCAGACTGGTTTCCAGCAACGCTGCCTGGTTTTTCTCGTCGATGTCCGCCGCTTCGTCGAGGTAGTACGGCAGGCGCACGCGACCGGCCTGGTCGCGGTCCATCAAGTGCAGCAACAAGTACATGTTGGTCAGCGCCTTGATGGTCATCGTCGTGCCGTTGGACGCAGCGCCGTCGATGTCGGTGTGGATCACCGGTTGACCGTTGACCTTGGTGATCTCGAACGCCAGTTCGAACAAGTCCTTGAGACCGAGCTGGTTGTGGTTTGCCGCCACCAGCCGTGCCAGGTATTCCTTGGCTTCTTCGTTCTTGTTGTCCTGATCGGCGCTTTGGCTCAGATCGAACACGGAAAGGGTTTCGCCTTCTTCGTACTGACCGGCGCTGTGGATGATCTGGTCGATGTGCTTGAGTGCTTCTTTGTTCGGCGCGAGCACGATGCGGAAGCTCTGCAGGTTGGAGACCTGACGCTTGTTGATCTCGCGGTTGAACAACGCCAGTTGGTGCTCGAGGCTGTCGTAGTCGCTGCGGATGTTGCGCAGGGTCCGGGCGATGTCGGTAACCGCAGCACGGCGTGCCTTGCCGAGGGTCAGGGCTTCGTCGGTGCGGTGTGCATACGCGTTGATCAGCAGTTGCAGGCGACGCTCCATATCGTCTTCGCTGTCGAACTTGGCCACGCCTTTGAGGCGCACCTGAGCGTACAACGCGTCGATCTGGCCATCGCTGCGCAGCAAGCCCTGCCAGCTGTCCTGATAGTCGTTGAGCAGCGGCAACAGGTTGTCCATCGAATCGTCGATCGGGTCCATGAACGGCGTGCCGAACGGCAGGTCTGCCGGCAACAACTGACGGCGGCGCAGGGCGTCGTCGAGGGTGCGTTGCTTGGCTTCCATGTCGCCGATCTGCCGGCCGACCAGTTGCAGCTTGGCCGACAGTTGCTGGACGCGTTCGGTGAAGGCGTCGCTGGAACGCTTCAGTTCTTCCTGCGCCGCTTCCATCTGCGCCAGTTGCTCAAGCTTGTCGTCTTCCTCGGCGCTCAGGGTTTGCGCGCGACGGAAATCTTCCAGAGCTTTCTGCGCGTCCAGCACTTGCTGGTACAGCGCTTCGGTCTGGGTCTTGCTCGCTGCGCGGTCGGCGACCACGGCAGCCTGGGTTTTCAGTTGCTTGAGTTCTTTTTCCAGGCGGTCTTTCTGATCGCGCAACGCGGCGCGGTCCGCCAGGGCCTGCAACGCCGGAGGCTCAATGTGCGAGATGTCGATGGACAGGCCAGGCACTTCGAAGCGCTCGCCTTTGAAGCCGTCGAGGATCAGCTCCATGGATTTGACCCACTGACCGTCCTCGTCCAGCGTAATGCCATGCTCGCCCAACGGCAGGCTGAACAACGCGCTGTTGAACAAGCGCATCAGACGCTCGACATCCTGTTGCGAAAACTCTTCGCGCAGACGAGCGTAGCTGTTGTTGTCGGCGTGATCGAGTTGCTGTTTCACCGATTTCAGGCGTTTTTCCAGATCGCGCAGACGCTCTTCCAGGTCTTCGGCAGAGAACTGCCGCGACTGCGCCAGCGCACCGGCCAATTCATCGTGCGCGTCCTTGGCCGCGAGCAATTGCTGCTCCAGGACCTTGACGTCAGTCACCAACGCGAAGCGATGCTTGAGCACCGACAACTCGCCGAGCCAGCGCTGGATACCGGTGATTTCCCGCTCCAGACGCATCAGCTCCTGCGTGCCGCCGCGCTGATCGTTTTGCAGCGCGTCCTGTTCGTTGCGGTAGTGCTCGGCCTGAATCGTCAGTTCTTCCTTGCGCGCACTGGCATAGTCCGACCAGGTGCCGAGCAACGAGTCGAGCAGCGGCGAGATCCGGTGCAGCTTGCCGCGCAGAATATTGCGCTGGGCAACGCCTGCGGCCAGCGCTTCAACCAGCGGGCCGGCGGTGACCAGCGAGTTGTAGTCCTGCTCCATGCGTCGTACATCGCGGAAGGCTTCTTCGCACGCAGCGATGTAATCGACGCTGCCGGAACGCAGGCTGTGTTCGAAAGCATCGAGGAACAATTGCTTGAGCTTGGCCGCGGTGATTTCGCGCATGTGCAGCAGGTTGATGAACAGCGCGCGGAAGGTCTTCAGGCTCTGCTCGCTGGTGGAGCGCAGCGGAATCAGGGTCAGGTCCAGCGGAATCGAGGTGTGGCCGCCGACCAGCAAACGACGCAGTTCATCCGGCTTGAGTTCGTAGGCTTTCAGGCCTTCGCGCTCAAGGTTGGTGAACAGCTCTTTCTGACGCAGGCAGGTGTCGTTTTTCTGGTAGTGGGCCAGGTCGAGTTTGCCGGCGTAGGCAAAGAACTGGTGACCGAAACCACCGCCCGGGCCGCGACCGACCACGCCGATCACGTGCGGACCGTGGGGCAGCGAGACTTCCACCAGGATGTAACTGGTGTCCGAGGCGAAGTAGAAACGCCGGGATTGTTCCAGGCTGTACTTGCCGAAACTCATGTCCGACATGCGCGCCAGAATCGGGAACTGCAACGCGTTGATCGAGGCGGATTTACCGAGGTTGTTCGCGCCGTAGACCGACAACGGTTCTTCCAGCGGAAACAGGCCGAGGCTGTAACCGGCGGTGTTCAAAAGGGCAAAGCGGCGAATGCCGTAGCGTTCCTTGCTCATGCGTCGGTCTCCTGTTCTTCGGCAATGGCGCGGGCCAGGGCGTCTTCTTCGCTTTCTTCAGCGAAGTCACTGAGGTCCAGCGGATCATCGGTTTGCAGCAGTTTTTCGTCGCTGTCGTCGTCGATCAGTACCGGAACCGGCAGCGGCAGCACGCTGTGCAGGCTGGCGGCCAGGTCACGGTCCTGCTGAACCGACAGGCACACGTCGAGGAAACGGTGCATCGGCGGCAGGAAACGGTAGACGCCGTTTTCTTCGCCGGCGAACCCAAGCTGCGTCATGCGGCGCATGATTTTTTCTTCGAGTTCTTCGACGGTCTGCACTTCGGCCTGGATGAACAGGTCGCGGTACTTTTCCAGCAGCGACGGCAGTTCATCGCGACCGAGGCTGCCGCCGTCGAGCACGGCAATCGGGTCACGGCCCTGATCGGCCAGATGCTCGACGAGGATAAAGGTGAACAGCGCCAGACGCTGCGCGGTCTTGTTCACCGCCGCAGCGGCGAGGTCCGGCACAAAGTAGTAGAAACCGCGGGTGTCGCAAACGAGTTCAAAACCCAGTGCCTTGAACAGCGTGCGGTACTGGTCCTGGAAGTTCGACAGTTGCGCGTACAGCTCCGGATCGCGGCGGCTGACGTGGTAGCCCTTGAACAGCTCGCGAAAGATCGGCGCCAGCTGGGACAGTTCGGATAGATCAAGATGCATGTGGAGTGCTCGCAGAATTCTCGATGGCATCTGGGCCGGCCGAGAGCAGGGCGAAGGAGCGCAGGCTGACCTGGTGCTCGTGAGTGTGGTAATCGCGGCGTTCCAGACGCTCGCGTTTGAAGCGTTTTTCCCGCGACAGGCGCGAGAACCAGTACAGCAATTCGTCGGTGGCGCCGTTCGGTTCCTGCTCCAGCAGCCAGGTCATCAGGTCTGGCATTGGCAGCGCGTCTTCACAACGTTCAAGCATTTCGCGAACGGTACGTGGTGCGCGTGGCGCTTCGCCTTTCTGGGTCTTGTGGGCCTTGGGGAAACGCGCCGGTTTCGGCTCGAAACGGGCCAGCGCGTAGACGTAGGCTTCGACCTGACTGGCGCTGCCGAGGAAGGTGCTTTGCGGCCGGGTGAACATCGGCATCGCCGCTTGTGGCACCGCATCGATGCCTTTGCGACGGATGGCCGACAAGGCCAGCGCTGCGCCACGGGTTACGGCGTTGTGCCGACGGGCTTCTTCACGCAGCGGCAGCAGCAGTTCGCGAGCATGACGCAGCGTCAATTGAGCGCTGGTCTGCATTTCAAGGATGCGCGCGTGGGTGCGCAGCAGCATGTCGTCGTCGACCAGGTGGCCGAGGCGTTGCTGCTCGGTGAGCATCTTCAACAGGACATTTTCGACCTTGCGCACGCCTTGTTCGAAGGCGCCGTCGGCGTTCACCAACTGAATCATCGGCTCGACGTATTCGTCCCAGGTCGCCAGTACTTCGGCGTAACGCTGACGCAGCGGAATCTGTCGGTCGCTGGTCTTGGCGCGTTCGGCGACGGCCACCAGGGCCTGTTCGTCGTTGGCGAGTTTCTTCAGTACATCGCGCACACGCATGTCGAGCAGGCGCAATTGGCGCGCCAGGTCGTGGCCGTCGCGGATGTCGAAGGCGTCCTGAATGTAACCGGCCAGGCGTTCGAGGTGGCGCAAATAGGCTTCGATTTCCAGGCACAGGCCCAGACGGTGCTCACGGCGCAGGTAAGCGAGGAAGTCGTGGATCTGTGCGTTGAGCTCGAAACGGTTCGGGCTTTTCGCCACGGGAACCAGAATGTCGAGGCGGATCCACACGTCCAGCAGGCTGGTGATGTCCTGCGGCGTACTGTCGAGTTGCTGGGCGGCCAGTTGCGTGCGCAGTTCGTTGAGGCTCAGTGTGCCTTGGTCGAAGTGCTCGCACAGTGGCTCCAGAAGTGCCCAGTGTTCAGCGAGGGCGCGCAAGACGCGCTTGGGTTCGATCATCGGAATGGCCGGCTGGTTGGCGATTAAAAGCCGCGATTGTACTGCATCGGGACCGATGCGATTCACTCTCGGGACGGGCTGTAGCTGTTTCTAAGGGAAAGAGTATCGATCAAGCGCGGGCGATCTTGAGCGAAGGGCGGTAGAATCAGCGCACTTTAGTTATCCACAAGTGGCCGACCTTTGCTAATCGAGTCCCGTCGCCGCGCTTATTTGACCGCCATGCAGGTGGTCAACTGGCTGCCGCGCACCGAATTGCCCTTTGCCGCGCCTTCACGGCCCGAGCTACTGGAGATGCCCGAGCCGTTGGTCGTCGCCCCGGTGGCGCCGTTGCCCGTGGCCGATGCACCTGCGGAACCTGTGGTCAAAGCGGCCGAACGGGTAAAAATCGAGGTGCCGCGGCCATCGTTGGCCAGCACGCGCACCAACGCCAAGGTCGAAGAAGAAGAGGCACCGGTCGCGGTCAAGGCGCCGATCGTGCCTCCTCCGCGTTTCGCCCTGCAATTGCTGCGCGCCGGTCGTTGCCTGCTGCTGGTGGAGTTACCCACAGGCGAAACCTTCCAGACCCGCGATCCCGCCTATCTGCTGCTCAAGGACATGCTGCGTGCCGCCGGTCTGCCGGACAGCCCGCAAATTGTCGGCGAACCGGTGCGCTGGCCATTGTTGGTTCGCGGCACCATGGATCAAGGTCCGGAAGCGGCTCGTGACTTCGTACAAGGTTTTCTCTCGGCCCGGCTGGAAGACGCACCGTGCGTCTGCGTGTGGCTGATCGGCCTGCCGGCGGTGCGTTTTGCCGGCGAGGCCAACGCCGAATCCTTCAATCGTGAACTTCAGGTCGAAGGCCTGGGCGCGGTCTGGGCCCTGCCGGGCCTGGAATTATTAATGGAAGAGCCACAGCGTAAGGCTGATGTCTGGCAAGCCATGCGTCGGCTGATGGCGCGCTGGAAAGAATCGAATGAGTGACGCTGTATCGTTTCGCCCGATGACCGAGGCGGACCTGGACGCTGTCCTGAAAATTGAATTCGCGGCGTACAGCCATCCCTGGACCCGCGGGATTTTTCTCGATGGGCTGGGCAAGTACCAGATCTGGCTGATGTTCGAAGGTTCACAGCAGGTCGGGCACGGAGTGGTGCAGATCATTCTGGATGAAGCGCACCTGCTGAACATTACCGTCAAACCGGAAAATCAGGGCCGCGGCCTGGGTTTGACGCTGCTGGAGCACCTGATGTCGATTGCCTACAAGGCTGAGGCGCGGGAATGTTTTCTGGAAGTGCGCGACAGCAATCGCTCGGCGTTCCGGTTGTATGAGCGGTATGGGTTTAACGAGATTGGCCGGCGTCGGGATTATTATCCGGCGGTGGGTGGGCGCGAAGATGCGGTGGTCATGGCCTGCACCCTGGTGGATTGAGCCTTAAAAGCTTCGCGGGCAAGCCTCGCTCCTACAGGGGGCGGCGTTCACAAATGCAAGAACGCCACAAATCCTGTAGGAGCGAGCGGGCGGCGATCCGACTTGCCCGCGAAGGCGTTCTCATTGACACCCACGATCACCGATTCCCATCCAGCGGATCCAGCCGCGCCAGTTCTTCTTCATCCAACCCATTACCCCCACCGATGTCATCTTCATCGACGATGCTCAAATCCCAATCGGCCCGGTAATCGTCACCGGCCTCATGCGCATCCCGCGCACCGTCTTCACGGATCAACGTTTCCGGGCTCATGTCATCATCGGTGGGTTCATGATCAGCGGTCGAGGCGCCGGTCATGCCGGCTTCACGCACGCGCGCGTGCGGTATCAGTCGCTCGCGTTCCGTTTGCGTCAGTTCGTCGCCGATTTTCGCGCTGGGTTCTTCCTCCTCGAAATCCAGCTCCTGCAGCGAACCCATGCGGTCTTCGTTGTCGTCGATGGGCTCGGGTTGCGCCGCATCGTACGGACGTCGTGAATCATTCATGGTAATTCCTCATACTGTGAGCCTTACTACGGTAGACCCACTGGGCTGCCCGGAATTCCGCCGGCAGGGAACACCGGTAATATGCCTCATCGGCAATCTGCATCTTGCGCGTGACCCCGACGGACGGTTGTCTGTCAAAGCAGCGCATCATTCTCGAGGCTTCATTGCATGAACGACTTACAAGATCTGATTGATAACAACGAGCGCTGGGCTGACGCGATCACCAAAGAAGATCCTGATTTCTTCGCCAAACTGGCGCGTCAGCAAACGCCGGAATTCCTCTGGATCGGCTGCTCCGACGCCCGCGTACCGGCGAACGAGATTGTCGGCATGCTGCCCGGTGACCTGTTCGTCCACCGCAACGTGGCCAACGTGGTGCTGCACACTGACCTCAACTGCCTGTCGGTGATTCAGTACGCGGTGGACGTGCTCAAGGTCAAACACATCCTCGTTACCGGCCACTATGGCTGCGGCGGTGTGCGTGCTTCGATGCAGGATCGCCAGTTCGGCTTGATCGATGGCTGGCTGCGGTCGATTCGTGACCTTTACTACGAAAAGCGCGAAGAACTCTCCAAACTGCCAACCGAAGAAGAGCGGGTCGACCGCCTCTGCGAACTCAACGTGATCCAGCAAGTGGCCAACGTCGGGCACACCAGCATTGTGCAAAACGCCTGGCACCGCGGGCAGAAACTGTCGATTCACGGCTGCATCTACGGCATCAAGGACGGTCGGTGGAAGAGCCTGAATGCCACCATCAGTGGTTTCGAGCAGTTGCCGCCGCAGTACCGCCTGCGTCCATTCGAGCCGCTGTAAAAGCCCCCGGCGTCATCGGCGCCAATTCTGGAAGAACAACTGGCCATCGGCATTCGGCGATTCGTCGTAGCCGGTGATCCAGCCACGGCAGCAAGTACAACCACAGCGGCAGGCAAACTGCCGCTGCAGCCTGTCTTCCGTCGTGGCGAAATCCATCGTCAGCCGATCACCTTTTCTGATGTCCTTCAGCGCCCATAACCACAGTTCACTCATGTCGAGAAAGGCGTTGGGGTCGCAGGCGTGGTTAAGCAATCCGCAGAAGCGCGGGTCATAGACATGAATGCCCGGCGCCATTTGCCGAGTGCGTCGGCAGCGATAGGGCAGCAAATGCCCGGAAATACGGCAGATTCGGCTGAGCCGAGGGAATTCGCGCAAAGCGGCGACAGCGATCGGCTCTCCCTGAGCATTGTTGATGATTTGAAAGTCTTCCGTGGTAGGGAATCCCAGTCGAGGGGGCAATTCCATAAACGGATAGATGCCATTGAATGGCGGTGAGGTGATTCCTTGCTCAGCGTGGGGTTTCATCACAATCCTTGTCGGCGGGGCGCTGCGACCTCCGTCAGCTGACATCCTGTCAGCCCTGCAGCACATGGGTACGCCTCAAGACTCTCGCAAAAAAAACCACCGGTCTACTGTCATAACTGACAGAGGAAAAGCGCGCGTTCCCACGTCAGCCAAGGCTCACGCAGGAACGCCGTTCAGTTTTTTACAGATGCGTAGCAGGCACTGCGGTCGCAGGCGTGGGGACCTTGAGCTGTTTGAGTTGAGCCTTGATCGGCGTCGTCGCGCATTTGGCCGTGGCTTGCCCAGGTGTCAGGTTGCGGATCGAGGTGTAGAACAGTTCGCAGGTTTTAACTGCCTGGGCCACTTGCCAGGTCTGGGTGCAACTTCTCAGCTCAATGTCTGGATTGCTGTCGAGGTCGCGGCCCATGGCGGCCTGCCAGCATGCGGCACTCAAGTCCTGGCCCATGACTTTCAGGCCCGCCGCGTCGGCCTGGGCCTGGGCATCTTTACCGGTGTAGCTGTCCGGGTCGGCGGCGTACCAGATGTAGCTCGGGTGGTTGGAACCCAGCACCGGCACTTTCACCCCTTCTTTCGGACTGATGGTTGCCAGGCCCAGCACGTTTACGGTCGGCCCGTATTGCTGCTTGATCCAGTTACGCACCGGCGCACCGAACGCGACCATCGGCAACGCGGCACCGCTGGCGTTCTGGCTGACTTCCTTGACCATGGTGGTCTGGTAGTCCTTGAAGTAGTCGTAGACGCCTTCCAGATCCTTGCCGGCGTTGGACGGCGCGGCGATCGGCGCGATGTCGATGATGGTCTGGAAAGCCGGTGTCTGATCGGCAGGGATGCCGTTGATCGTCAGCAGCGTGGCCCAGCGATCGGTGGTCTTGGACTCCAGATAGTCCTGGGCCTGAGTCAGCGAGTAATCCGGCGGGAAGTGCAGCAGCTCGACACTTCTGCGGTTCTCCAGGGCCATGCCCAGCGGCAGGAACAAGTACCAGCTGTAAGCCCACTTGCCGTCGGCATTCAGCTTGCTGGCGCCGGTATAAGCCAGATCGCCGGCATCGAGCAGCGCTGCCAACGGCTTTTCATAGCCTTTGGGCACACCGGTGATTGCGGCATAGAGCTGATTGTTATCGGTTTTGACCTGCACCTTCGCATCGCTGTAACCATCACGCTGCACGCTCTGCGTCAGGTAATGCTCGACGGTTTGCTCCAGCGTCCAGTTGCGAAAGCAGATCACGTTGCAATTGTTGGGGTAAGCGAACAGCCGGGTGACGCGCTCGGTGCTGCCCAGCTTCAGATCGGCATCCGCCTGGGCGGCGGTGCTCAGGGTCAGGGCGGCAAGGGTGAGTGCTGCGAGTTTGAACATGCTCAGATCCTTTTCAGCGTGTGGGCCCTCGAGAACGGGCGAAGACATACTGAAACAGAAGAGGCCGAACGAGAAGTAGGGGCCGATAGAAATATCGGCCCCTTTTTGCATTACGGCATCACCGGCGCCGTATACGTCAGCGTCGTCCCCAGCGCCCACAGCAGAAACAGCACCAGCGGCGTGTGCACCAGCAGTTGCACGAACGAAAACCCGATCAAGTCCCGCGCCTTCAAACCCAGCACGCCCAGCAGCGGCAGCATGTAGAACGGGTTGATCAGGTTCGGCAGGGCTTCGGCGGCGTTGTAGATCTGCACGGCCCAGCCCAGGTGGTAGTTCAGGTCGGTGGCCACTTGCATCACGTACGGCGCTTCGATGATCCACTTGCCGCCGCCCGACGGGATGAAGAAGCCGAGGATCGCCGAGTACACGCCCATCAGCAGCGCGTAGGTGTCGTGGGACGCGATTTGTACGAAAAAGGTCGAGATGTGGTGCGCCAGGGTCTGCGCGTCAGTGCCTTTGACCGTGGTCATCAGCGCGGCGATCGAGCCGTACAACGGGAACTGGATCAGCACGCCGGTGGTAGTCGGCACCGCGCGGGACACCGCATCGAGGAAGCTGCGCGGGCGCCAGTGCAGCAAGGCTCCGAGCATGATGAACAGGAAGTTGTAGGTGTTCAGCCCGGAAATCGCACTGATCGCCGGTTTGGTCGAGAACTCGTGGAACAGCCACCCGGCCGCCAGCAGCACCAGCAGAATCGTCAGCAGCGGGCTGTGTTCCAGCCATTCGCCGGGGCGAGTACGCGGTTGCAGCGGTGGCAGGTTGAAGCTCGGGTCGATGCCGCAGGCTTTGGCATCGCGGGCCGAGTTCGGGCCCGGGGCGGTGGCGTAGGCAATGATCAGCGAGATCACGATCAGCGCCAGCAACATGACGCCGGACTGCCAGAGAAAGATGGTTTGCGTGAACGGAATCACCCCGGTGATCGACAGAATCGACGGCGGCAAACTGGCCGGGTTGGCCTGCAACTGCGCGGCGGACGACGACAGGCCCAGGGCCCACACCGCGCCAAGGCCCAGATACGCGGCAGCACCGGCGGCGCGATAATCCATTTTCAGGTCGACGCGGCGGGCGAGGGCGCGCACCAACAAGCCGCCGAACACCAGCGACAAGCCCCAGTTCAGCAGCGACGCGACCATGGAAATCAGCGCCACCCACGCCACGGCGGAACGGCCGTTCTTGGGGATGCGCGCCAGACGGTCGATCAGCTTGACGGCGGGCGGCGAGCTGGCGACTACATAGCCGCCGATCACCACGAACGCCATCTGCATGGTGAACGGGATCAGGCTCCAGAACCCGTCACCGAAGGCCATCGCGGCGTCGGTGGGTTTGGCGCCCATGAACAGGGTGGCCACGGCGACGATGATCACCGCCAGCGCAGCAAACACCCAGGAATCAGGAAACCAGCGTTCGGCAAAACTTGAACAGCGCAGGGCAAAACGGGCGGAGCGGGTATCTTCGATATCAGCGGCCACGGGAGTACCTCGAATTTTTATGATTGTTGTGGTCTTCAGGGCTGCAAAGGCCTAACGCCGTTTTTATTGTGGGAGCGAGCCTGCTCGCGATGGTCGTAAACGATGACGCGTGTTTACTGATTAAACGCGTCGTTCTCGAGTCCATCGCGAGCAGGCTCGCTCTTACAGTTTTTGATCGGCACTGGCTGCAACGCCCGTCTGGACAGGCGCCAACAGTAAATCAATCGGTCAGGATTTGTGACGAAGTTTTACCGATACGGGACTATGGTCTAACGGGTTGTCCGCTGGCGCGTTTGCGTAGACCATGGGCGCCTTGGTTTTTTGCCCATGCCAGAGTTCTTTTGATGACTGCCCTTAACGATTCGCGCCCGGCACCGTTCAGCCGTTCGGACTACAAGACCCTCGGCCTTGCGGCCCTCGGCGGCGCGCTGGAAATCTACGATTTCATCATCTTCGTGTTTTTCGCCCTGACCCTCAGTCAGCTGTTCTTCCCGCCGGAAATGCCTGAGTGGCTGCGCCTGCTGCAAAGTTTCGGGATTTTTGTCACCGGTTACCTGGCGCGGCCGTTGGGCGGGATTCTGATGGCGCATTTCGCCGACCGGCTGGGGCGCAAGAAAGTCTTCAGCCTGAGCATTCTGATGATGGCGCTGCCGTGCCTGCTGATCGGCATCATGCCGACCTACGCCCAGATCGGTTATTTCGCACCCTTGCTGCTGTTGGTCCTGCGGGTGTTGCAAGGCGCGGCGGTGGGCGGGGAGGTGCCGAGCGCCTGGGTGTTCGTCGCCGAGCACGCGCCGGCCGGGCATCGCGGTTATGCACTGGGTTTCCTTCAGGCCGGGTTGACCTTTGGCTACTTGATCGGCGCGCTGACAGCGACCTTTCTGGCGCAAGCATTCACCCCGGCGGAGATCCTCGATTTCGCATGGCGTTACCCGTTCCTGCTGGGCGGCGTATTTGGCGTGATAGGCGTCTGGCTACGCCGTTGGCTCAATGAGACCCCGGTGTTCATGGCGATGCAGGCGAAGCGTGATGCCGCCGTCGAACTGCCACTGCGCACGGTTCTGCGTGAGCATCGCCTGGCCATTTTGCCGGCGATGATCCTCACCTGCGTGCTGACTTCAGCCGTGGTGGTGTTTGTGGTCATCACCCCGACTATGATGCAGAAAACCTTCGGCATGACCGCCAGCCACACCTTTGGCCTGAGCGCATTGGGCATCGTGTTCCTGAACATCGGCTGTGTGCTCGCCGGTTTGCTCGTCGATCGTATCGGCGCCTGGCGCACCGTGATGCTGTACAGCCTGCTGCTGCCGCTGGGCATCGGCGTGCTTTATACCTGCCTGATCATCGGCGGCAACTGGATTGGTCTGGCGTATGCGATTGCCGGCCTGAGTTGTGGCGTGGTCGGCGCGGTGCCGTCGGTGATGGTCAGCTTGTTCCCGGCGCGGATTCGCGTCTCGGGGATTTCCTTCACGTACAACATTGCCTACGCCGCGTGGGCGAGTATCACGCCGCTGTTGCTGATCGGTCTGATGCCGTGGAGCCCTTGGATCTGCGTGATTTTCTGCGCGGTGATGGGCGCGGTGGGCGTGAGCAGCGCGCTGTATTTCGGCGCGCGTACGCCGAGCACAGGCAATTGCCCGGCGGCTGGCGCCATCTGATTGAAGGTGGCGCTGCGTCCAAGACAACTATTTTTGTAGGACAACCCTGAAACACTCTTCAGAAAACATCCCCAAGGCCGATGGCTAGGCTGCATGCCGCTTTCTATCTCTGTCCATCGGTGCTTTCCCATGTTCAACAAACGCTTGAAGCAAGAGTTGTCGGCTCTTCGCGAAGAACTCTCCAGCCTTCAGCAAGTGAAGGAAAGTCTGGAAAGCGAGATGCTGGTCCTGACCCTGGATCCCGACGGGCGGATTCAATCGGTCAATCAGAATTTTCTCAGCGAGATGCTCTACAAGAGCCACGACCTGATCGATCGTCCTATCGAAGACATCGTTCCGGTTCACGTGAAGTCCGACGAATTCCATCACCGCTTCAAGGCTGCGCTGACCCGAGGCGAGCACTTTGCCGGTGCGGTGCGCTTGTTGCGTGGCGATGGCCAAGAGGCCTGGTTGCGTTCGATTGTACAGCCGGTGCGCTCCGGGGACGGGCGGATCAAGCACTTCTCGATTTACTCCAGTGACCTGACCCGCACCATCGAGGCATCCCGTGAACACGAGAACCTGATCGGCGCGCTGGTGCGCTCGACGGCGGTGATCGAGTTCGACCTCGCTGGCAACGTGTTGTCGGCCAACGACCGCTTCCTCAACGGCATGGGTTACAGCCTCGCGCAGATCAAAGGCAAACATCACCGTCTCTTCTGTGAAGCGCAGGAGCACACCAGTGCCGAGTATCAGGACTTCTGGCGTCGCCTGAATTCCGGGGAATTCGTGGCCGGCCGCTTCAAGCGCATCGACAGCCACGGGCGTACGGTCTGGCTGGAGGCGTCCTACAACCCGGTGGTCGACGCCAATAACAAACTCTACAAAGTGGTGAAGTTCGCCACGGTGATTACCGATCAGGTCAATCAGGAGCTGGCCGTCGCTGAAGCGGCGAACATTGCCTACGGCACCTCGCAGCAAACCGATCAAAGCGCCCAGCGCGGCACGGCCGTAGTGACGCAAGCGGTGAACGTGATGCGCGACCTGGCCAAGCACATGCAAACGGCCGGCGAGGGCATCGAGGCCTTGAACGAGCAGTCACTGGTGATTGGCACCATCGTCAAAACCATCAGCGGCATCGCCGAACAGACCAACCTGCTGGCACTCAACGCGGCGATCGAAGCGGCCCGTGCCGGTGAGCAGGGTCGTGGTTTTGCCGTGGTCGCGGACGAGGTCCGGCAATTGGCTTCGCGCACCAGTCAGGCCACCGATGAAATTGTCGTGGTGGTGCGTCAGAACCAGGACATGGCGCGTAATGCGGTGTCGCTGATGACCGACGGCAAAACTCAGGCAGAGCAGGGGCTGGCGCTGGCGGCAGAGGCGGGTACGGTGATTGTCGAGATTCAGGACGGTGCGCAGAAAGTGGTGAACGCGGTCGGGCAGTTTGCCAACCAGCTAACGACTTGATGCCTGCGAACCGGGCGGATATCGCTACAATCGGCTCTTTTCCCAGGAGCAGATCCCATGAGCGCTTCCCACCGCCGTCCGGTTCCCTTGTCCAAGGCTTATCGCCTGCTCAACCACGGGCCGACCGTGCTGGTCAGCGCGGCCCATGACGGGCAGCGCAACATCATGGCGGCAGCCTGGGCCATGCCGCTGGATTTCGAACCGCCGAAAATTGCCGTGGTGCTGGACAAGTCCACCTGGACCCGGCACCTGCTGGAAGCGTCGGGCACATTCGTGTTGAACGTACCCTGCGCTGCCCAGGCCGATATCGCGCAAACCGTCGGCTCGACCTCGGGCCTGGAGCTGACTCAAGGCCAGGGCCGGGACAAGTTCCAGACCTATGGCTTGCAGACCTTCAGCGGCGAGTTGATCGACGCGCCGATGCTCGAAGGTTGCGTGGCCTGGCTGGAATGCCGGTTGCTGCCGGAACCGAACAACCACCAACAATACGATCTGTTCCTGGCCGAAGTGATTGCGGCCCAGGCGGACGAGCGGGTGTTCAGCGACGGACGCTGGCATTTCGAGGGGCACGATGCGTTACGCACCTTGCACCACGTGGCGGGCGGGCATTTCCTGACCATCGGTGATCCGGTAGACGGCAAAGCCTTGCAGCCGTAAGACTTCAGACCCAGAGGTCATTCTCCGCCGTGCGCTCGCCACCCTTGTCGCCGGTGTTCAACACGCCCCGGGGTTCGATCAGCAGGAGTTTCACCTCTTGCTCGGCGAACGGCTTGTGCTCGATGCCCTTGGACACCACGTACATTTCGCCGGCGTTCACCAGCACGTGGCCATCACGAAAATCGATGCGCAACTGGCCTTCGAGCACGATGAAGGCTTCGTCGGTATCGAGGTGGTCGTGCCAGATGAAATCCCCCAGCAGCTTCACCACCTTGAACTGGTAGTCGTTCATTTCGGCAATGACGCGCGGTGTCCAGTGCGAGTCGATTCGTGAGATTTTTTCGGCGAAGTTCAGGCTTTCGTAAGCTTTCATGAAGCAGCTCTCGTGGTTGATCGTAGAACCACGGTAACCAGCGCAACGGCGCGCTTCTTGTACGATTGTGCGTGGCTCAGCGCCGGTGCATTTTCATCCAGCGCGCCGGTGACAAGCCGTAGGTCTTGCTGAACTGGCGGGTCATGTGGCTCTGATCGGTGAAGCCGGCGATCAGCGCGGCACTGACCAGCGACTGGCCCTGAATCAGCAGCGAACGGACCAGGTCCAGGCGACGCATGGTCAGGTATCGATAAGGGCTGGTGCCGAACAACAGGCGAAAGTCCCGTGACAGGCTCCAGCGATCCCGACCGCTGTGGTGCGCCAGTTCCTCCAGGGTCACGGTGCGATCCAGGGCGCTGTGCATGTACTCCCGCGCGCGTTCCGCTGCCACATAGTCGAAGCTTGGGCGCGTGGTGGTCACTCCGCCCACAGTGTTCAAGGCTTGCGCCAGATCGAACAGCGCGTCCTGTTCTTCCAGCGGTTCGAGCGGGCAATCGAGACTGCGCAGCAGCACTTGGGTGGCGGCGAACAGGCGTGGGTCAGTCGACAACCCGTTCTTGATGAACGGCAGCGGCTGACCGCCGAGCATCTGCTGGATCAGTGCCGGTTCGATGTACATCATCCGGTAGTGGAAACCGCTCTCGGTCCCGGCCTCGCCATCGTGGACTTCGTCCGGGTGCAGCACCATCGTCCCGCCGGGCAGGCTGTGGCGCCAGGCGCCGCGGTACTGATAACTCTGCACGCCGGCCAGGGTGTGACCGATGGCGTAGGTGTCGTGGCGGTGCAAGTCGTAGCCGTGACCGGCAAAAAACGCTTCGAAACGCTGCAGGCCGGAAACGTCGGGTGCGCGGTGGAACCAGTCATTGCGAGGCGGGTGTCGGGCCATGGTGATCGTTATCTTGAGCTTGATGCAGAACACGTTAGCTCAGTGACCGGTCGTCTGTCTGCTGGCGGATGGAAGGTCTCGCGTGAGTAGAAAACCGAGGGCAAATGTTGCAATGTGTTGCGCATCCTCTGCAGCCAAGAAGGCGACCCCCATTATGGAAATATCCCACCTGAGCTATGCCGCTCCGTTGTTGTCGCTGGCGCTGTTGTGGACGGTTGCGGTGGTGACGCCGGGGCCGAACTTCTTCAACATCGCGCAATTGGCAGCCAGTCAATCCAAACGTCACGGCGTGGTGGCTGCGCTGGGCGTGGCCACCGGCACGGTGCTCTGGGGGCTGGCGGGCGGGTTGGGTATCAAGTCGCTGTTCAGCGCGGCGCCGACGCTTTACCTGAGTTTCAAGATTGCCGGTGGTTGTTACCTGATCTACCTCGGCTTGAAGCAGTTCAAGCGCAAACCGCCGGTTACTGCGGGCGACAGCAGCTTGATTGACGGCGCGGGGCGCACATTGTGGTCGGTGTATGGCCAGGGTTTTCTGGGCAACATGACCAACCCAAAATCCGCACTGTTCGTGGCGACGATCTTCGCGACCGCCATGCCCGCGACGGTGCCCCCGACATTGCTGGCGCTGGCCGTAATGACCATGGCGACGTTGTCGTTCAGTTGGTATTGCAGCGTGGCACTGGTTTTCTCCAGCCGTCGGATGGCGCGGGTGTATGACCGTTCGCGCCAATGGCTGGATCGCTTTGCCGGCAGTTGCTATCTGTTGTTCGGTGCGCATCTGGTGGCCAGTCGCTGAGGAGTTCTGAATGAGCAAACTGCGGGTAGGCATTATTTTTGGCGGCCGTTCGGCGGAGCACGAAGTGTCGCTGCAATCGGCGAAAAACATCGTCGACGCACTGGATCGTTCGCGCTTCGATCCGGTGTTGATCGGTATCGACAAGCAGGGTCATTGGCACTTGAACGACCCGTCGAATTTCCTGCTCAACCAGGAAAACCCGGCGCTGATCGCCCTCAACCAATCCAACCGTGAACTGGCCGTGGTGCCGGGCAAAACCCGTCAGCAATTGGTGGAGACTTCCAGTCAGGAGCTGTTGGGCCACGTTGATGTGATCTTCCCGATCGTCCACGGCACGCTGGGTGAAGACGGTTGCCTGCAAGGGTTGCTGCGCATGGCCGATCTGCCGTTTGTCGGCTCCGATGTGCTGGGCTCGGCGGTGTGCATGGACAAGGACATCAGCAAACGCCTGCTGCGCGATGCCGGGTTGGCGGTGACGCCGTTCGTGACCCTGACCCGCGCAACCGCCAAGCGCACCGGGTTCGCCGAGGTCCGGGGCAAACTCGGGCTGCCGCTGTTCGTCAAACCGGCGAATCAGGGCTCTTCGGTGGGTGTGAGCAAGGTCAACGATGAGGCCGAGTACACGGCAGCGGTCGAACTGGCCCTCGGTTTCGATGAGAAAGTGCTGGTCGAATCCGCCGTCAGCGGTCGCGAGATCGAATGCGCGGTGCTCGGCAACGAAGACGCTATTGCCAGTGGCTGTGGCGAAATCGTCGTGCGCAGCGGGTTTTATTCCTACGACAGCAAGTACATCGACGCACAGGCCGCGCAAGTGGTGGTTCCGGCTGACATCAGTACCGAAGCCAGCGAACGCATTCGGGCCCTGGCCGTCGAGGCGTTTCAGGTGCTCGGCTGCTCCGGGCTGGCGCGGGTCGATGTGTTCCTGACGGACAGCGGTGAAGTACTGATCAACGAGATCAACTCGCTGCCCGGTTTCACCCGCATCAGCATGTACCCCAAGCTGTGGCAGGCCACGGGCATGACGTACAGCGAGCTGGTCAGTCGTCTGATCGAGCTGGCGTTGGAGAAGCACAAGGCACGGCAGTCTTTGAAAGTCTCTCGCTAAGTAAAACTAACTATTTGAGGAGACAACACCATGAAGGTCAGCGCGCGTAACGTTTTCAAAGGCACCATCAGTCAATTGCAACCAGGCGCGGTCAACGCCGAGGTATCGCTGAAACTGGCGGGCGGCAATCAGTTGGTGGCGGTGGTCACCATGGAAAGCGTGAAAAGCCTCGGCCTGGCGGTCGGCAAGGAAGCCATCGCGCTGGTAAAAGCGCCGTGGGTCATGTTGATGACCGACTCCAGTGACATTCGCCTGTCGGCGCGCAACTGCCTCGAAGGCAAAGTCACCAGCGTCATCGATGGCGCGGTGAACGCCGAAGTGGTGATCCGGCTCGATGGCGGTGACGAAGTTTACTCGATCGTGACACGCCAGGCTGTTGCAGAACTGGGCCTGGCGCCGGGTGTGAGTGCGACGGCGGTGATCAAGGCGTCGCATATTATTTTGGGTGTGCCGGCGTGAGTTAACGTTAAGGGTTTTCCAGCGGAGCGGGGATAAACCCTTGCTCCCGAAGTCCCTTGATTACCCCTCGAATCAGGTAGTTGTTCGAGAACCCGATCGTGTACTGCCTCGCTCCTTCGTTGATAGGGAGGAGCATCCCTTGGCTGACCAGTTTTTTGATCAGGTAGGTGCGTTGGCCAGGTGACAAGCCCGGTAGTGCACTGGCGAGATCAGCAGACTTAACAATTCCCTCCGTGATTGCTTTGTTCAGCACTGCCTCTTCTGTCTTGGTAATCCACTCACGCAGACGAGCGAATGTAACGGCAGGGGTAAGAATTGAATGCTTGAGATAGGCGTAGTCGGTAAGTCGATCGACTTTGGCAATCTCATCTTTCACCCCTTCCAATACGTAGATGCACCACGTTTCGAGACCCGCTTTGTCACCGACGTCAGCGACACCCAGCATGGCGTAATAGCGTTCGCGATCATTGCAGAACACAGCAGTTGGATTCAGTACTCTTCCACCTGTGTTTACGTTGAACCCGTACTTCATCAAGAGTGCGTAAGTGAGTAGCCTTACTACGCGGCCATTGCCATTTCCAAATGGATGAATCCATCCGAATCTATGGTGTGCCAAGGCGACTTTCATCAGGTCGTATTTGGGCAGGTCGTCGTGGTTTATGAACGCCACCAGTTCTTGCATGTAGCCCGGTACCTGAACAGCTTCGGGCGGAAGATGTTCCGACTGTGCGATGCGTACCGGTGTTTGACGATAGGCGCCCGGAGTTCGATCGCCTTCGCGCTCCAGTTCCTGGACCGTCATAGCGTGAATTTCGCGAATGGTCTGTTCGGTAAGCGGTTTACCGGGCTGCATGACTTCTTCGATGTAGTTCATGGCTTTTTCGATGTTGGCGACTTCACGCAGTTGGTCGCTATCGGTTGCCTTACCTTCGATTTTGCTGTCCAGGTAATCGGCCAACGTTGTGTGGTTGCCTTCAATTCGTGCTGATCCCAAGCTTTCCAGCGTATGGAAAATTGCCTTGAGTTGGAAAAACACCGGGGTGGGAGTATCGCCTTCGAGGCGGAGTCGTCGCAGGTGTTCCAACTCACTCAAAACATCCACCAACGGAGAGTCGAACGTTGGATTCAGGAGCTGAAGTTCGTGGTGGGAAAATTCAGGCATATGGGATTTATCTCTAATTCCGTACGAGGTTATCTCTAATGAGGGCCTCAATAGTCCCTATTTATATGGCTATTTTCGAAGTGAGTGTAAAAATTATCTCTAATCTCTCTCTGCGTGAAGTTAAAAACTGCAACGGAATAAGTAAAAAGGGCCTACCTCCCGGTAAGCCCTTTCCATGCAGCGCAGAATTCAATCCCCCAACGCTTCCCCCTCACGCCTTGGATCTGCTCCACCCGCCAGAGACGCTTTCCCCTGTGCATCCCTGACCCGGACAATCGCCTGTGTCCCGCTGGTCATGTCGATCTCGCTCACGTTGTGCCCCTTGTCCTTCAGCGCCTGAATCAGCTCAGCGCTGAACTGCCCGCGTTCCAGTTCGGTCGGGCCGTTGCGGCTGCCGAAGTTGGGCAGGTTGATGGCGGTTTGCGGGTCGAGGTTCCAGTCGAGCAGGCCGAGGGTGGATTTGGCCACGTACTCGATGATTTGCGAGCCGCCGGGAGAGCCGATGGTGGCGAGGAATTCGCCGCTCTGGCGGTCGAAGATCAGGGTCGGCGCCATGGATGAGCGCGGGCGTTTGCCGGGTTCGACGCGGTTGGCGACCTTTTGCCCGTTTTCTTCGGGGATGAACGAGAAGTCGGTCATCTGGTTGTTGAGCAGAAAGCCCTGGACCATCAGGTGTGAGCCGAACGCGGATTCGACCGTGGTGGTCATCGATACCGCACCACCCAAGTCATCGACCGCCACCACCTGAGAGGTGGAAATGCGCAGTGGCGAGCGGTCCGGCGCGTAGGCGACCTGAATGCCCGGCGGGGTGCCGGGTTTGGCCATGCCCATGCTGCGATCACCGATCAGAGCGGCGCGGCTGGCCAGATAGGTCGGGTCCACCAGGCCTTTGACCGGGACGGGCACGAAGTCGCTGTCGGCGACGTACTGTGCACGGTCGGCGTAGGCGAGGCGCTCGGCTTCGGAGATCAGGTGCACGGCTTCAGGGGCCGGTTCGATGCCGGCGGGTTGGGGGCTTTTGACAGGCTTCAGTGGCGCCAGGGCATAACGCGGGTCGCGGGCTTCCAGCGCCTGCAAGGTGCCGAGAATCTGCGCCACGGCGATCCCGCCCGACGACGGTGGCGGCATGCCGCAAACCTGCCAGCGTTTGTAATCGGTGCACAGCGGCGCGCGTTCCTTGGCGGTGTAGCCGTTGAGGTCGTTCAGCGACAGCGTGCCGGGGTTGGCGTGGCCCTGAACCTTGGCGACGATTTCCTGCGCGATGGGGCCTTTGTACAGCGCATCGGGACCTTCCTTGGCGATGCGTTTGAATACGGAGGCCAGTGCCGGATTTTTCAGTGAGGTGCCGACGGCTTTCGGGCTGCCATCCGCGTTCAGGAAGTACGCCATCATGTCCGGCGAGCGCTGCATGGACGAATCCGAAGCAATCAACTGATGCAGGCGCGGCGAGATGGCGAAGCCTTGTTCCGCGAGTTTGATCGCCGGCTCGAACAGCTGCGCCCAGGGCAGGCGCCCGTGTTGTTGATGGGCCAGTTCCAGCGCCCGCAACACGCCCGGCGTGCCGACCGAGCGACCGCCAATCTGCGCCTGAGTGAACGGCATTGGTTTGCCATCGGCCTGCAGGAACAGCTTCTCGGTGGCACCTGCCGGTGCGGTTTCGCGACCGTCGTACGTGCGCACGGCTTTGCCATCCCACAACACAATCAACGCGCCACCACCGATACCCGACGATTGCGGCTCGACCAGCGTCAGCACTGCTTGCATGGCGATGGCGGCATCAATCGCCGAACCGCCCTGACGCAGCATCGCCCGTCCGGCTTCGGCGGCGAGTGGGTTGGCTGCTGCTGCCATGTGTTTCGAGGCGTGGCGGGTTTGCAGGTCGGTGCGATAGCCCGAGGCGGTTTCCGGTGCGACCGGTAAGGTCGAGGAGGGCGGGGCACTGCACGCCGCGAGGATTAATGCACTGGCAATCAGCGAAAGGGCTGACAGGCGATAGCGGCTCAAATGAAGGGTTGAGAACACGCGGGGCACTCCGTCCGTGGGAAAAGTTCAGGGGACTTTATCGGCCGACAGGAAGCGACGCAAACCACAGGACGTTTTGTCCTTCATCCATTGACGGATTTTCTGTAGGGTCGAGGGCAACAGGCAGGCCAGAAAACAAACAAGAGGCAGACATGCAGACCGACTTTCCCCCCCAGCCCGGTTATCGCACCCAGCGTGAACAGTTTCTGGCCGCAGCGACCACGGCCGGCGCGACGCTGACTGAGTACCCGCACCCGCTCAAAGGGCCGTTCGGTGAGCCGTTGAGCACCGATGTGGCGGTACTCGGTGATCCGGGCGCCAAGCGCTTGCTGGTCGCGTTGAGCGGCACTCACGGGGTCGAAGGTTTCTATGGCTCGGGCTGTCAGATCAAATGGATGCAGGAGTTGGGCAAGCGTTCACTGCCGGCCGATGTCGCCGTGGTGTTCGTTCATCTGATCAATCCCTGGGGCACGGCGTGGCTGCGCCGGGTCAACGAAGACAACATCGACCTGAACCGCAATCACCTGAACTTTGAACATCCACTGCCGGACAACCGGGCCTACGCCGCGCTACATGAAATCTATGCCTGCACTGAGTTGGCAGGCCCCGAGCGTGATCGCGCCGATGCGTTGCTCAACCAGCAGATCCACGATCACGGCTGGCCGGCGGTGATGTCGATTGTCGAGGGCGGCCAGCACAGTCATCCCGATGGTCTGTTTTATGGCGGGCGGGCACCGGCCTGGTCGAACCGTACGTTGCACCAGATCCTGCAAAAGCATGTCGCCCACGCCGAGGTCGCGATGTGCTTTGACCTGCACACCGGCGCCGGGGAGTACGGCCATCCGATGTTGCTGACCATAACCGAGTCGGCTTACCCGGCGTTGCCAGAGGCGCAGGCCATTTACGGGCCATGGCTCTACACGCTATTGACCGGCGCCGATACGCTGAGCGAAACCGGCGTGGCCGCGACGGCAACCGGCTACACCTCGCAGGCGCTGATTGATGCGTTGCCGCAGGTGCGCCTGATGCCTTTCGTGATTGAGTGCGGGACGTATCCGGGGGCCGAGGTTCATCGTTATCTGCGCGACGATCATTGGTTGCATCTGCACGGCAATCCCGGCGATGCCGTGGGGCGCGAGATCAAACTGAATCTGCTGGAACAGTTCTATCCTGCCGACAGCGACTGGCAGGCGATGGTCTGGTTGCGTACGTGGCAGATATGGGAGCGGGGGTTGTCGGCGCTGGCGGCGATGCGTTCCTGACAGGCGTTGTGGTCCGGTTCAGGTTTTGTGGAGCCTGTCAGGCCGCCATCGCCAGCAAGCCGGCTCCTACACGGACATGTGTCGTGCGCAAACTCTTCGGCCAACACAAAACCTGTAGGAGCTGGCTTGCCGGCGATGGCGTGCTCGCAGTCGATACAAGGCTCGAGGCCCTCATCGCCAGCAAGCCGGGCCCTACAGGTTTTGTGTTGGGCAAAGAACCCGTGCACTTTTCTCCGGGCATAAAAAAACGGCCTACCTTTCGGTAAGCCGTTTTTAGTACTTGGTGGCTACACAGGGACTTGAACCCCGGACCCCAGCATTATGAATGCTATGCTCTAACCAACTGAGCTATGTAGCCAAGTGGCGCGCATTATTCACCGGTAATGCAGATGCGTCAAGCGTAAATCTAAAATATTTCTCTACGCTTTCAACCGCTTATCCACTTTAGCCGAAAAACCGGACCGGGGGAGGGCGTCAACCGAGCTGGAATCTCCCGGTATTGGCACTCAGGGCCTTGCTGCCCTGGCTCAAGGTGTCCGCCGCCAGGTTCACCGCCCGCGCGCCTTCGAGCAAGCGGACAGCCGCCTGATCGACCTGCTGGATGTTGCCGCTGACTTCGTCGGCAGTGGTTGCTTGCTCGTCGACCGCCGTGGCAATTTGCGCCAACGTGTCGGTGACACTCTGCACGGCACTGGCGATTTCCCCCAGTCGTTCGCCGAGGCCAGTGACTGCTTGCGCATCGGATTGCGCCTGGCCACAGGCGGCTTCCATCAGGCTCACGGCTTCGTTCACCGTGTTGCGCAGGCTGTCGACGGTGCCGGCGATCTGCGCAGTGGACGATTGGGTGCGCTGCGAGAGGCTGCGCACTTCATCGGCCACCACCGCAAAGCCACGGCCCTGTTCACCGGCACGCGCGGCCTCGATAGCGGCGTTGAGCGCCAACAGGTTGGTCTGCTCGGCAACGCCGCGAATGGTGTCGACCACCAACTGAATCTGCTGCCCTTGTTCGCTGACCCGTCCGAGTGCGGCCGCCGTGTCGTTCAAACGCTGGTTGAGCTGCTGGATGCTCGCCGTTGTGCGCTGGCTGTCACGGCTACTGTCGGCAGCAATGCGCCGGGTATGCTGAGCGCTGCCGGAGGCCTGTTCGCAACTCTGGGCAACCCCTTGGGAAGTGGCGGCCAATTGCGTTGCCGCTGCCGCAATCTGGCTGATCTGCAATTGCTGCGCCTCGACCTCGCCCAAGGCGCCACTGGAATGGTGATTGAGCGTGCGCACCGCGTTACTCAGCTGCAAAGTTTCGTGATCGACCCCCAACAGACTATTGCGCAGTTGCACCACCGCAACGTTGAGCGCGGTGCTGATCGCCGCCAGTTCGTCGCGGCCTTCAACCGGCACTTGCAGGCTCAGATTGCCGTCGCGCAAGGCTTCGGCCAGCAGCGTGATGCCGCTGGCGCTGCGGCGGATCGAAGCCTGCAAGCAGATGAACAGGTACAGCGCGGCCAGCAGCAGGCAACCAAAGATCACGGCCACCAGAATGAACTGGCGGATCGCCGAGCCATGGTAGTAATCCAGACGCTGATCCAGCGAAACCAACGACTGCTGACGCAGCGAAGCGAGGTCGGTGAGCAGGCTGTCCAGGCTGCGTTCGAACTCCTCGGGTTTGAGTTTGATGCTGCCGCCAAACACGCCGTCATCGAGCACTTTCAGCTCGGCATCGAGGTGTTTGAGGTTGTCATGGTACTGCCCGGGCCACGCCTGCAAGGCACTGGGCAGGCGCGCTTCCAGCAGGCCAGCGGTTTTGACAAGCTGCTCGCGGGCGTCGCCGATGCGGCTACGCAGGTCGCGCAATTGCAGGCGGCTTTGCAGGGTGAATTGCCCGGACACCACCGACGCCTGGCCGACGCTGGCCAGACGGCCGACGCGCTCGATCAGGTCCGGCGCGTGTTGCGTCGAGATCTGCGTCAGCAGGTAGGTTTCCAGCCACGGTGCGAGGGTCAGGCGATTGTCCATGGCGATCTGCTCGCGCAGGGCCTGCAGGGCACTCAAGGCGTTGGTGAAACGGTCGTAACCGTCCGGCCACCAGCCGACGCTGCTCAGGCTTTTCGAATCGAGGCCGTTGAGCGCGGTTTGCAGCGCTTGGTAGCGAGTGAGGGTTTCGCCCTCGGCGCCTTCGGTTTGCAACGCGTTGCCAAGGTCCGCGGTGGCTTGCGCGACCGCCGGCTGAACGGCATCGAACGCCGCCATCGCGGCGAGGGTGGCCGGTGTCGGTTGGCGATTGGTCTCGGTGGCACGCCAGCGCGCGGCGCGGTCACGCTGGGCGGCGAGCAGGTTATCCAGCGCATCCAGCGCGAGCAGCTGCCTAACCCCGGCACGTTCGCCGGAAATCAGGTTCAGTTTGGCGCGATAGTCCTGGCCGATCATCAGCAGGCTACCCGCCAGTGGCAGGATAAACAGCAGAAACAACAACTGAAATTTACGGGCGAAGCCGAAACGCCCCAGCAACCCGATCCCCGGAGATAAAAAAGCCTGCATGCCCCATGACTCCTCTGGACACCACGCACCAATGGCGTGCGTCGAGGTCGTTGCGACCGCGACTCGTGTCCTTTTTAAAGGCCTCGAAAGTTCACCCTCGCCAGCTCTGTAGGCCGACTCTGTAGCGAAACTTCCCATTCTCGGCGCCCTTTGTAAGGGCGCCGCGTTGAAGCGGATAACAAGGCAAGATTCAGACCATGGCGTTGCGCTATTACTTGCGGAAATTAGTTCGTTAGCTGGCTAAGGGGATGGCGCTGCTGCACTGAAAAATGGCACATTGACGCACCTGCCCGTGTGCACCCATCTGTTGTACGGAAACTCCCATGGCTATCAGCAATGCCCAGACCGGCGCGACGCCGGCATCCGCGACGTCACAAAGCAGCCCTCTGGTCATGCGCATCATCGGTGCCGTGGCGCTGGCGCATTTGATCAACGACCTGATTCAGTCGGTGCTGCCGTCGATCTACCCGATGCTCAAGGCCAACTACGGCCTGACCTTCACCCAGGTCGGCCTGATCACCCTGACCTTTCAACTGACGGCCTCGCTGTTACAACCGTGGGTCGGTTACCACACCGATCGTCATCCCAAACCCTGGCTGCTTCCGGCCGGTACGGTGTGTACGTTGATTGGTATTTTGATGATGTCGGTGGTCGGCAGCTTTCCGATGATCCTGCTGGCGGCAGGGCTGATCGGTATTGGTTCCTCGACCTTTCACCCGGAAGCCTCCCGTGTGGCGCGACTGGCTTCGGGCGGGCGCTTCGGTCTGGCGCAATCGACGTTCCAGGTGGGCGGTAACGCGGGTTCGGCCTTTGGCCCATTGCTGGCGGCGGCGATCATCATTCCGTTCGGCCAGGGCCATGTGGCGTGGTTCGGCTTGTTCGCGTTGTTTGCGCTGTTCGTGCTCTACCGGATCAGCCGTTGGTACGCCAATCACTTGAACCTGTTCAAGCTCAAGCAAGGTCAGGCGGCCACTCATGGCTTGTCGAAGGGCAGAGTCACCAGTGCGCTGGTGGTGCTTGGGCTGCTGGTGTTCTCCAAGTATTTCTACATGGCCAGTCTGACCAGTTACTTCACCTTTTACCTGATCGAGAAATTCGACCTCTCGGTGGCCAGTTCGCAGCTGCATTTGTTCCTGTTTCTGGGGGCGGTGGCGGCGGGGACTTTCTTCGGCGGGCCGATTGGCGACAAGATCGGGCGTAAGGCGGTGATCTGGTTTTCGATCCTTGGGGTTGCGCCGTTCACCCTGATCCTGCCGCATGTTGATTTGTTCTGGACCAGCATTCTGAGCGTGGTGATTGGCTTCATCCTGGCCTCGGCATTCTCGGCCATTGTGGTTTATGCACAGGAATTGGTGCCGGGTAATGTCGGGATGATTGCCGGGGTGTTCTTCGGACTGATGTTCGGTTTCGGCGGGATTGGCGCGGCGTTGCTGGGGCATCTGGCGGACGTGCACGGCATCGAATACGTGTACTTCCTGTGCTCGTTCCTGCCGTTGTTGGGTGTGTTGGCGATCTTCCTGCCAAGAACCAAAAAGGCCTGATCTACACATTTCTTCTGTAGGAGCCGGCTTGCTGGCGATGAACGATCACGCGGACTGGCTGGTTAGCCGCGGTGTCTGGATCGTCGGAACGCCGCCCGCAGCAAGCCGGCTCCTACAGGATTGCGGTGAACGGGATTTCAGGCACAAAAAAGCCGCGTATCAAACGCGGCTTTTTCTTGGGCTGCTGTCTTACACGTTAAAACGGAAGTGCATCACGTCGCCGTCTTTAACGATGTAGTCCTTGCCTTCCAGACGCCATTTACCGGCTTCTTTGGTGCCGGCTTCGCCCTTGTACTGGATGAAGTCGTCGTAGGCGATGACTTCAGCGCGGATGAAGCCTTTTTCGAAGTCGGTGTGGATCACGCCAGCGGCTTGCGGTGCGGTGGCACCAACGCGGACGGTCCAGGCGCGGACTTCTTCGACACCGGCGGTGAAGTAGGTCTGCAGGTGCAGCATTTCGTAGCCGGCGCGGATCACGCGGTTCAGGCCAGGCTCTTCGAGGCCAAGGGCTTCGAGGAACATGTCTTTCTCTTCGCCGTCATCCAGCTCGGCGATTTCCGCTTCGATCTTGTTGCACACCGGAACAACCACGGCGCCTTCTTCTTCGGCGATGGCGCGGACCACGTCCAGGTGCGGGTTGTTTTCGAAACCGTCTTCAGCGACGTTAGCGATGTACATGACCGGTTTGGTGGTCAGCAGGTGGAAGCCCTTGATCACCGCTTTCTCGTCGGTGCCCATGCTCTTCATCAGGCTGCGCGCTGGCTTGCCTTCGGTGAAGTGAGCGATCAGTTGCTCCAGCAGGCCTTTCTGGACCACTGCGTCCTTGTCACCGCCCTTGGCGTTGCGTGCGACTTTCTGCAGTTGCTTCTCGCAGCTGTCGAGGTCGGCGAAGATCAGTTCCAGGTCGATGATTTCGATGTCGCGTTTCGGGTCGACGCTGTTGGAAACGTGAATCACGTTCTCGTCTTCGAAGCAGCGGACCACGTGGGCGATGGCATCGGTTTCACGGATGTTGGCCAGGAACTTGTTGCCCAGGCCTTCACCTTTCGAGGCGCCGGCAACGAGGCCCGCGATGTCGACGAATTCCATGGTGGTCGGCAGGATGCGCTTTGGTTTGACGATGGCCGCCAAGGCGTCCAGACGCGGATCCGGCATCGGCACGATACCGCTGTTCGGCTCGATGGTGCAGAAGGGGAAGTTCTCGGCCGCAATCCCGGATTTGGTCAGGGCGTTGAACAGGGTGGACTTACCGACGTTAGGCAGGCCGACGATGCCGCAATTGAATCCCATGGTGTTTTCCCCGAGGAGTAGAGTCAGGCCTTCTGGCTGTGCAGGTTTTTCATCGCGCGGTTCCATTCCCCGGCGAGGATATCCGGCAGCACGCCGAGGGCAAAGTCGATGCTGGCATCGAGTTTTTCCTGTTCGGCGCGTGGCGCACGACCCAGGACGAAATTTGAAACCATACTGGCTACGCCCGGATGGCCAATGCCAAGCCGCAAGCGGTAGAAGGTATTCTGATTGCCCAGCTGCGCGATGATGTCGCGCAACCCGTTGTGACCGCCATGGCCGCCGCCCTGTTTGAGTTTGGCAACGCCCGGTGGCAGGTCGAGTTCGTCATGCGCCACGAGGATTTCTTCAGGCTTGATGCGGAAGAATCCTGCGAGTGCCGCCACGGCCTGGCCGCTGCGGTTCATGTACGTGGTGGGAATCAGCAGACGAACATCCTGACCCTGGTGCGAATAACGCCCGGTCAGGCCGAAATATTTGCGGTCCGCCACAAGGTTGACGCCTTGTGCGTTCGCGATGCGCTCAACAAAAAGGGCCCCTGCGTTATGCCGGGTCTGTTCGTATTCAGCGCCTGGATTTCCCAGGCCAACGATCAGTTTGATGGCAGTCACGATAGGGGCCCTTCTTTGGAGTGGTGGATAACATCGCCGCAATCCGGGTGTGCGGCGAAAGTGGACGACAAGTGCTCATTTACCATTATGTAAACTCCGCGTTCTCGCCCGCTTTCTCGCTACGTTCCAGTCCGCGATGTTACCGGGTCACTCCGGCATCACAGAGTGAATTACTCTGCAGCGCCTTCAGCAGCTTCTGGAGCAACACGTGGAGCGTGGACGTTGGCAACAGCCTTGTCATCGCCGTGTGCCAGAGCAACAAACTCAACGCCTTTAGGGGCTTTGAGGTCGGACAGGTGAATGATCGAACCGATTTCGGCGTTAGCCAGGTCGACTTCGATGAATTCAGGCAGGTCTTTTGGCAGGCAGGTCACTTCGATTTCAGCAACAACGTGCGAAATCTCGCCGCCTTTCTTCGCTGGTGCTTCTTCGTTGATGAAGTGCACTGGAACGATAGCGGTCAGCTTTTGGCCGGCAACTACGCGTACGAAGTCAGCGTGCATCACGTGGCCTTTGGCCGGGTGACGCTGCAGAGCTTTGATGATTACGTTTTGCTTGGTGCCACCAACGTTCAGCTCGATGATGTGGCTGTAAGCCGCTTCGTTTTCGAGCAGTTTGGCAACTTCTTTAGCCAGCATGCTGATGGATTCAGGGGCTTTTTCGCCACCGTAAACTACAGCTGGTACCAGGCTTGCGAGACGACGCAGGCGGCGGCTCGCACCTTTCCCCAGGTCGGAACGCACTTCAGCATTCAGAGTAAAATCGTTCATGTTGTATCTCCAAAATAACCACATTCGCCCCAGCGTTTGCGACCAGCGCTAAAGGCGATATGGGCAAAAAAGCCCCGCCCCGACAGGAATGCCGGGGCGGGGCGCTTTTCGTCAACGAGCTGTTCGAGAAGGGCAGGGCCCTTAACGGAACATCGCGCTGATCGATTCTTCATTGCTGATGCGGCGGACCGCTTCAGCAACAACCGGCGCGATATCCAGTTGACGGATACGCGAGCAGGCTTGAGCAGCAGCGGACAACGGGATGGTGTTAGTCACCACCAGTTCGTCCAGCATGGAATTTTCAATGTTTTCGATCGCCCGACCGGACAGCACAGGGTGTGTGCAGTAGGCGAAAACCTTGGCAGCGCCATGCTCTTTCAAAGCCTTTGCCGCGTGGCACAGAGTGCCGGCGGTATCGACCATGTCATCGACCAGAATACAGGTACGCCCTTCGACATCACCGATGATATGCATCACTTCAGAGTGATTGGCTTTCTCACGGCGTTTGTCGATGATCCCGAGATCCACGCCCAGGGATTTGGCAACAGCACGTGCACGCACGACGCCGCCAATGTCCGGGGACACGATCATCAGGTTTTCGAAGCGCTGATCTTCAATGTCATCCACCAGAACGGGGGAGCCGTAGATGTTATCTACCGGAATATCGAAGAAACCCTGGATTTGGTCAGCATGCAGATCAACCGTGAGAACACGGTCGATGCCGACTACGGTAAGCATGTCAGCAACGACTTTCGCGCTGATAGCCACACGTGCGGAACGCGGACGGCGATCCTGACGGGCATAACCAAAGTAAGGAATAACAGCAGTAATACGAGTAGCCGAGGAGCGGCGGAAGGCATCAGCCATCACTACCAGTTCCATCAGGTTATCGTTGGTCGGAGCGCAAGTCGGCTGAATAATGAAGACATCTTTACCGCGGACGTTTTCATTGATCTCGGCTGTAATCTCGCCGTCGGAAAACTTACCGACAGAGATGTCACCGAGAGGGATATGCAGCTGACGTACGACACGCCGAGCCAGATCGGGGTTAGCATTCCCCGTAAAGACCATCATCTTGGACACGCGCAGTACCTAGAGGCTGAGGGTAACCTGGATGAGTATAGAAAATGGCAGGGGCGGCTGGATTCGAACCAACGCATGGCAGGATCAAAACCTGCTGCCTTACCGCTTGGCGACGCCCCTGTATCTGTTGCAACGATTACCCAGTAATCGGTTCCTTTAGAGCAGACTTTGCAGCTTGCGATGCAACATCGAAACGTTGCTTCCCTTTGCTACAAACCCTGTAAGGGTCTCTGTAAGAAGGGCCGAGACTTTATCAGCTTCAGCTTTGCTTGGGAAGCCCCCAAACACACAACTTCCAGTTCCGGTGAGTTTTGCTTCGGTAAAATTACCTAACAAATTCAATGCGTTACGTACATCTGGATAA
This sequence comes from Pseudomonas sp. BF-B-15, assembly GCF_019946675.1. NCBI lineage: Bacteria > Pseudomonadati > Pseudomonadota > Gammaproteobacteria > Pseudomonadales > Pseudomonadaceae > Pseudomonas > Pseudomonas sp. BF-B-15. The sequence continues at coordinate 25,297 of NZ_JAGYFZ010000031.1, read as the reverse complement.
CGCCTTGCTACCACCGGTAAGCAGTCATTTCGACTGTTTCCCTTGGGAACGGGGCGCACTTTAATGGGAGAAGAGTTACGTGTCAACAACGGATCTGAAAAAATTTCTGCTGTACTTACAGATACTTGCGGCACAAGCACGAGATACCACGGTTCTTCGGGGTCTACAGGGGTGAGTTTCTCTCCCACACCCTCGGCGAAAGCCGCGTGGCCACGCACGAAAACCGGGACGTCGGCGCCCAGCGTCAAGCCCAGTGCGGCCAGTCGATCCTCATCCCAACCCAGTTGCCAGAGGTGATTGAGCCCAAGCAAAGTCGTCGCGGCATTTGAACTGCCGCCACCGATGCCGCCGCCCATGGGCAGAATTTTTTCGATCCAGATGTCGATGCCGAGCGAACAACCGGATTGCTCCTGAAGTTTTTTTGCCGCTCGAACAATCAGATTGCTGTCGTGCGGTACGCCATCGAATTCGGTGTGCAGTTGAATCACGCCGTCGTCGCGCACGGCGAATGTAATTTCATCGCCGTAGTCGAGAAACTGAAAAATCGTCTGCAACTCGTGGTAACCGTCTTCACGGCGACCGAGGATGTGCAGCATCAGATTGAGTTTGGCCGGGGAGGGCAGTGTCAAGCGTGGGGTCGTCATGTTCATTGCCCCAGTTTGCGCGGTTGCCATTCCTTGATCACCAGCGTGACATCAAGGTCGGTGCCATGCAGTTTGATCCGCTCGGGCAGCCAAAAGCCGTTTTGCTCGGCGTAACTCAGGTATTCGACTTGCCAGCCATCCTGTTCCAGATTGGCCAGGCGGCTATCGGTGTCCAGGGTCAGGCGGCTCTTGCTGTCCGGCGCCGGGAGTCCGCGGACCCACCATGCCAGATGGGACACCGGCAACTTCCAGCCGAGCTGTTCTTCGAGCAGCACTTCCGGCGTCGGCGCTTCATAGCGCCCCTGATTGGCGACTTCCAGCGAAACCTTTCCGGGGTGTCCGGTCAGGCGTGCGGCGCCGCGACCCAGAGGGCCCGAAAGGCGAATGTCGTAATAGGACTGGCGCTGCAACCAGAACAGCGTGCCGCTGCCCGAGTCTTTTGGCGCGCGAATGCCGATCTTGCCGTTGATCTGCCAGCCGTCGAGGCCGGTCAGTTGTTCTTTGTGAACGCGCCAGAGGCCGGCGTCGCCCTGACCCTGTACCGATTCGCGGGCACCGAAGCCCGCGCAACCGGCGAGCAGGGCGATGAAACTGAAAACGATGAAGTGGCGCAAAAACATAAGCTTAAAGAGTCTCTGATCCGGTCAGGCGCTTGATGGTGCCGCGCAGGATTGGGCTGTCGGGTTGTTCCTTGAGGAACTTGCCCCAGATTTGTTTGGCTTCGCGTTGTTTGCCATTGGCCCACAGGACTTCGCCGAGGTGAGCGGCCACTTCCTGGTCGGGAAAACGATCCAGTGCCTTGCGCAGCAGTTTTTCCGCTTCGTCGAGATTGCCCATGCGGAAATTCACCCAGCCGAGGCTGTCGAGTACCGCCGGGTCTTCCGGATTGATCTGGTGTGCCTGTTCGATCAGGGCCTTGGCTTCGGCATAACGCGTCGTGCGGTCGGACAAGGTGTAGCCGAGGGCGTTCAGCGCCATGGCGTTGTCCGGGTCGCGCTTGATGATCAGCCGCAGGTCTTTTTCCATCTGCGCCAGGTCATTGCGTTTTTCCGCCTGCATGGCGCGGGTGTACAGCAGATTCAGATCGTCCGGGTATTGCTGCAAGGCTTTATGCAGAACATTCCAGGCCTTGTCCCCCTGTTTATTGGCGGACAGGGTTTCGGCTTCGATCAGATAGAGCTGAATCGCGTAATCGGGTTGTTCGTCACGCTCGGCCGCCAGGCGGCTTTGCGCTTCGGCGGTCTTGCCGTTGTTCATCAGGATATCGGCCTGACGCAACTGTGCCGGCAGGTAGTCGTTGCCCGGGCCGACCTTGGCGTATTCGATCAGTGCGCCCTGGGGATCGTTGCGCTCTTCAGCGATACGGCCGAGGTTCAGGTGTGCCGAGTCAACGTGGCTTTCACGGGCGATCAGGTCTTCCAGGTAGCCCTTGGCCTCGTCCCAGGCCTTGGCTTCCAGGCACACCAGCGCCAGGGAGTAACGCAATTCATCGTCTTCGGGGTACTGCTGAACCAGGCTCGAAAACTCGACTTTGGCGTCGTCCATCCGGTCCTGTTCGACCAGCATGCGGGCATACGTCAGGCGCAGGCGTTTGTCGTCCGGGTATTTCTTGATGCTTTTTTGCAGCAGCGGCAACGCTTCATCACCACGATTGAGCGTTTGCAGCAGGCGTGCGCGCAGCAGAATCGGGGCTATTTCGCCGTCATCCGGCGGGTTGTCTTCCAGCAGCGTCAGTGCGCCTTTGCTGTCGCCGTCCTGTTGCATCAACAAGGCCTTGCCGAAAATCAGCTGGCTGTTGTTGGGGTGACGCTGCAACAAACGGTCAAAACTTTTCATCAGGCCGTTGCGGGTTTCCTGATCGGTATCGGCCGCAGACAGGGCCAGAAAATCGAAATGCGTGTCGCCCTTGCCTTGCAGGACTTTCTCCATATAGGCCATGGAGTCGTCATAACGCCCGGCGCGCGCCAGTTGCACGGCCGCGGCCCGTTGCGCCTCGAGGTCGTCCGGGGCGTTTTTCGCCCAGATCAGTGCAGTGTCCAGGGCGGCCTGATCGGCGCCCAGGTACTCGGCGATGCGAAACGCCCGTTCGGAGATGCCCGGATCCTGGGTGTTGATGGCCTGGGTCACGTAGTTGTCCAGCGCAATGTCGAAACGATTGCGTTGGCCAGCCAGTTCGGCGCTCAACAGGCTGAAGATGGTTTCTTCGCTGAATGAGCTGTAGACCTTGGGCTTTTCAGGGGCCGGAGTGCTGTCTTCGACCGGCGACGTACCGTCCGACGAAACGGGTGCCAAGGCCTGGCAGCCGCTGAGGAAGACAAAAGCGAGGAGCAACGCGGAAGATCTATTCATATAGGAAGAGGACGACTAACCTGCGGTCAGATCATCATGACACAAGCCTTCGGCCAAACATAACCGGCCGGGCAATTTACCCTTGCACGTACGGAACGTGTCGGACACCCCCCCTGTAGGAGCCGGCTTGCCGGCGATGGTCGTTAACGATGACGCGTTTTTACCGGAAAAGCGCGGCGCCTGTCAGTTCATCGCCGGCAAGCCGGCTCCTACAGGGTGGTGCGTGGATCAAAAGTTGTGTAAACGAGAACCGCTCGCAAGCCCGGGCATCGGCTACCAGGTCAATAGAGATCGAGTAGTTGTTCTGAATCTGTCGAAGTAGGACAATTGCCGGCTTCACGTCACCATCAGCGACCTTGAATGGCCTTCCTTGCACTCGGTATTAACCACAAGACTGCTTCAGTAGACGTCCGCGAGCGCGTGGCCTTTACCCCTGAGCAGCTGGTGGAGGCCTTGCAGCAGCTCTGCCGACTCACCGACAGCCGCGAAGCTGCGATCCTCTCCACCTGCAATCGCAGTGAACTCTATATAGAACAGGATCACCTTTCGGCGGACATCGTGCTGCGCTGGCTGGCCGATTATCACCATCTGAGCCTCGACGAGCTGCGCGCGAGCGCTTATGTGCACGAAGATGATGCGGCAGTTCGTCACATGATGCGGGTCGCCTCCGGGCTCGATTCGCTGGTGCTGGGCGAACCGCAGATCCTCGGCCAGATGAAATCCTGCTACGCCGTGGCCCGCGAGGCCGGCACCATCGGTCCGCTGCTCGGGCGTTTGTTCCAGGCCACGTTCAATGCGGCCAAACAAGTGCGCACCGACACCGCCATCGGCGAGAACCCGGTGTCCGTGGCGTTTGCCGCGGTCAGCCTGGCGAAACAGATTTTCAGCGACCTGCAACGCAGCCAGGCCTTGCTGATCGGCGCCGGCGAGACCATCACCCTGGTCGCCCGCCATCTGCACGAGCTGGGGGTAAAACGCATCGTCGTCGCCAACCGCACCCTGGAGCGCGCAAGCATTCTGGCCGAGCAGTTTGGCGCCCATGCCGTGTTGCTCTCGGACATCCCGGCCGAACTGGTGCGCAGCGACATCGTCATCAGTTCCACCGCCAGCCAGTTGCCGATCCTCGGTAAAGGTGCGGTGGAAAGTGCCTTGAAACTGCGCAAGCACAAACCGATCTTCATGGTGGACATCGCCGTCCCGCGCGATATCGAGCCTGAAGTCGGCGAGTTGGACGACGTTTACCTTTATAGCGTCGACGATCTCCACGAAGTGGTCGCCGAAAACCTCAAGAGCCGTCAAGGCGCTGCGCAAGCGGCGGAAGAGATGGTTTCGGTCGGCGCCGAAGATTTCATGATCCGTCTGCGCGAACTGGCAGCGGTGGATGTACTCAAGGCCTATCGCCAACAAAGCGAGCGCCTGCGTGACGAAGAATTGCAGAAGGCCCAACGCATGCTGGCCAACGGCAGCAGCGCCGAAGACGTGCTGGTGCAACTGGCGCGTGGCTTGACCAACAAACTCTTGCACGCCCCGAGCGTGCAGTTGAAAAAGCTCTCAGCCGAAGGTCGCCTCGACGCACTGGCCATGGCCCAGGAACTCTTTGCCCTCGGTGAGGGCTCATCGGATAGCTTTTCGGATAAAAAACCGCAATGAAAGCGTCACTGCTCAATAAGCTGGACATCCTCCAGGACCGTTTCGAGGAATTGACCGCCTTGCTTGGCGACGGCGAGGTCATTTCCGACCAGACCAAATTCCGCGCCTATTCCAAGGAATACGCGGAAGTCGAGCCGATTGTCGAAGCCTATAAACAGTTGCTCAAAGTACAGAGCGACCTTGAAGGCGCCCAGGCACTGCTCAAGGACAACGACCCGGACATGCGTGAAATGGCCGTGGAAGAAGTCCGCGAAGCCAAAGAGCAATTGATCGAGATCGAAGCCAGCCTGCAACGCATGCTGCTGCCCAAGGACCCGAACGACGGGCGCAACGTGTTCCTTGAAATCCGCGCCGGCACTGGCGGTGACGAGGCGGCGATCTTCTCCGGCGACCTGTTCCGCATGTATTCGCGTTACGCCGAGCGTCGCGGCTGGCGTGTGGAAATCCTCTCGGAAAACGAGGGCGAACATGGCGGCTATAAAGAAGTCATCGCCCGCGTCGAAGGCGACAACGTCTACGGCAAGCTGAAGTTCGAATCCGGCGCGCACCGCGTGCAACGGGTTCCGGCCACTGAATCCCAAGGCCGTATCCACACTTCGGCGTGCACCGTGGCGGTATTGCCCGAGCCGGACGAGCAGGAAGCGATCGAGATCAATCCGGCGGACCTGCGGATTGATACCTACCGTTCTTCCGGTGCCGGTGGCCAGCACGTCAACAAGACGGACTCGGCGATCCGCATCACGCACTTGCCGTCCGGTATCGTCGTCGAGTGCCAGGAAGAACGTTCCCAGCACAAGAACCGCGCCCGGGCGATGTCCTGGCTGTCGGCCAAGCTCAATGACCAGCAGACCAGCGCTGCGGCGAATGCCATCGCCAGCGAGCGTAAGTTGCTGGTCGGTTCGGGTGATCGCTCCGAGCGCATCCGCACCTACAACTTTGCCCAGGGCCGGGTCACCGACCACCGGGTCAACCTGACGCTGTATTCCCTCGACGAAATTCTCGCGGGCGGTGTCGATGCGGTGATCGAACCGTTGCTGGCCGAATACCAGGCCGACCAATTGGCAGCGATAGGTGACTAAATGACGATCATTGCCAGTTTGTTGCGCGCCGCTGATTTACCCGACTCGCCGACGGCGCGTCTTGATGCCGAATTGCTGCTGGCGGCGGCGTTGGGCAAGTCCCGCAGTTTTCTGCACACCTGGCCGGAGCGCATCGTTCCGAGCGACGCCGCGCTGAAGTTTGCCGAGTACCTGCAACGCCGTCGTGGTGGTGAGCCGGTGGCTTACATTCTGGGCCTGCAAGGTTTCTGGAAGCTGGATCTGGAAGTTGCGCCACACACCTTGATCCCGCGCCCGGACACCGAATTGCTGGTGGAGGCCGCGCTGGAATTGTTGCCCGCCACGCCCGCGAAGGTACTCGATCTCGGCACCGGCAGCGGCGCCATTGCGTTGGCCCTGGCCAGCGAGCGTCCGGCGTGGAGCGTCACCGCTGTGGATCGTGTACTCGAAGCCGTGGCTTTGGCCGAGCGCAATCGTCAGCGATTGCACCTGAACAACGCCACCGTGCTGAGCAGTCATTGGTTCAGCGCCCTGGAAGGTCAGCGTTTTCAACTGATCATCAGCAACCCGCCGTACATTGCATCCGCCGATCCGCATCTGGTGGAAGGCGATGTGCGCTTCGAACCGGCCAGTGCCTTGGTGGCTGGAGTCGACGGGCTCGACGATCTGCGTTTGATCGTCGCCCAGGCCCCGGATTATCTGGAAGCGAGCGGCTGGCTGATGCTCGAACACGGTTATGATCAAGCCGAAGCCGTGCGCGATTTGTTGCAGACACGCGGCTTTGAAGAAGTCCACAGCCGCACCGATCTGGGCGGTCACCAACGGATCAGCCTGGGGCGCCTGCCGTGCTGAATGATCAGGAATTGTTGCGTTACAGTCGGCAGATTCTGTTGCAGCACGTCGACATCGACGGCCAGTTGCGATTGAAAGAAAGCCGCGTGTTGATCATCGGTCTCGGCGGCCTCGGTTCGCCGGTTGCGCTGTATCTCGCCGCCGCGGGCGTCGGTGAGCTGCATCTGGCGGACTTCGACACCGTCGACCTGACCAACCTGCAACGCCAGATCATTCACGACACCGACAGCGTCGGCCAGACCAAGGTCGATTCGGCGATCCGCCGCCTGAGCGCGATCAACCCCGAGATCAAGCTGGTCGCCCATCGTGCCGCGCTGGACGAAGATTCCCTGGCCGCTGTGGTGGCCACAGTGGACCTGGTCCTCGACTGTTCCGACAATTTTTCCACCCGCGAAGCGGTCAACGCTGCGTGCGTGGCGGCCGGCAAGCCGTTGGTCAGCGGCGCAGCGATTCGACTTGAAGGGCAATTGTCGGTGTTCGACCCGCGCCGTCCGGACAGTCCGTGCTACCACTGCTTATACGGGCACGGCAGCGAAGCTGAATTGACGTGCAGTGAAGCGGGCGTCGTCGGTCCTTTGGTGGGACTGGTCGGCAGCCTTCAGGCACTGGAAGCCATGAAACTGTTGGCCGGTTTCGGCGAACCGCTGGTAGGACGCCTGTTGTTGATCGATGCCTTGGGTTCGCGCTTCCGTGAATTGCGCGTCAAGCGCGATCCGGGCTGCAGCGTCTGTGGGCCGAAACATGCGTGAAGCGCCCATTGGCGTGTTCGACTCCGGGGTCGGTGGGCTGTCGGTGCTGGCCGAGGTCCAGCGTTTGCTGCCCAACGAGTCTCTGCTGTACGTCGCCGATTGCGGCAATATTCCCTACGGCGAGAAAACCCCGGAATTCATTCGCCATCGTTGCAGCGTTATGGCCGAATTTTTTCAGCAGCAAGGCGCCAAGGCCCTGGTGCTGGCCTGCAACACGGCGACGGTAGCCGGTGTTGCCGATTTGCGGCGCGACTTCCCCGAGTGGCCCATCGTCGGCATGGAGCCTGCGGTCAAACCGGCCGCCGCCGCGACCCGCAGCGGCGTGGTCGGTGTCCTCGCCACCACGGGCACCTTGCAGAGCGCCAAGTTCGCTGCGTTGCTCGACCGTTTCGCCACCGATGTGCAGGTGATCACCCAACCGTGCCCGGGGCTGGTGGAGCTGATTGAAAACGGCGATCTGCACAGTCCCGCCCTGCGTGAGTTGCTGGCCCGCTATGTCGGGCCGCTGCTCGCCGCAGGCTGCGACACGATAATTCTCGGCTGCACGCATTACCCCTTCCTAAAGCCGTTGCTTAAGCAGATGATCCCCGAGGACATCAGCCTGATCGATACCGGCGCCGCCGTCGCGCGACAACTTCAGCGGCTGTTGGCCGAGCGTGAATTGCTAGCTGAAGGTCCAGTTCGCGCAGCGCAATTCTGGACGAGTGCCGATCCGGAACATTTCAGAAATATCTTGCCGATACTGTGGAATACCGCTGGCGTTGTGCAAAGCTTCAATAGGTAGTTTGGGGAAACGGGTAATTGGGGTGAACTTCTGATTAAGCGTCGGCTTCTATTGCGGTAAGCAACAAAAAAACCATACGAAATCGTACGGAAAAGGATGTTTCTATGAAGCGACTATTCTGCTTGGCCGCGATTGCGGCCGCATTGATGGGGCATAGTTTTACCGCACAGGCGGCAGGCGTGGAGTTCGGGGTCGGCCAGACCAGCGATTCGACCATGACCTATCGATTGGGCATGCAATTCGATTGGGACAAGAGCTGGTTGCAAAGTGACGTCGGTCGTTTGACCGGTTACTGGAGTGGTGCCTACACCTATTGGGAAGGCGACAAGACTTCCAGCAACCACAGCCTGTCTTTCTCGCCGGTGTTTGTTTATGAGTTTGCCGGTCAGAACGTCAAACCTTATCTAGAGCTCGGGGTTGGCGTGGCGGCGTTCTCGAATACCGAACTTGAAGGCAACGAACTGGGCAGTGCCTTTCAGTTCGAAGACCGTTTTGGCTTTGGTCTGCGTTTTGCGGGTGGGCATGAAGTCGGGATTCGTGCGACGCACTATTCCAATGCGGGGCTCAGCAGCCCGAACGATGGTGTAGAAAGTTACGCGCTGCACTACACGATGCCGTTGTAAGACTAAAAGCTTCGCGGGCAAGCCTCGCTCCTACAGGTTTCATGTCGTATTCACCGTTACGACATATCGCAAAACCTGTAGGAGCGAGGCTTGCCCGCGAAGGCGTCAGATCAGGCAACACATTTCTAAATCATCGATACGCTGTGCTAATCCCCTGGCGCTCTTCGATGCACTCCGGTGCGCCCATCTCGAACTCCCGGCAGATCAGCGGGCGTTTTTCGTAGATCGTGCACATCATCGTGTTGCGATCCAGCGCAGCGCACCAGCCGTCGTCCAGGCGCAGCATGACTTCCCCGCCCCAATCATCGGTATCGATAAAACGTTCGGGCACGCCCGTGTCGGTGATCAGCATCACTTCGAGCTGGCAGCAGCAGGCCGCGCAGGTCGAGCACGTGACCGCAGGCTCGGTGATTTGCGTGTGGGGAATGGTTTTCATGGCACGCAGTGTAAGTCAGTCGGTCGGTGCTGTGTGAAAGGCCGGACGGACGCTCAGTCGTGGGTGTCGGACGACGCCAGGCGCCGGGCCATGAAATGCAGCGTGGGAAACAGCAGCGCCCAGAGTAATCCGATGCCGATCAGCGTCGGTAATTGGCCGTAAGGGAATTGCACCCCGGCCAGTTGTCCTCCCGCGTAATACGACAACGGCCCACCCACGGCGCCCAGCAAGCAGCCCAGCCACCAGGGCGTTGCGCTCCATTGCAGGCAATGGCGCAACGTCGTGGCCAGCAACGCCCACAACAGCATCAGCCATAGGGGAATCAGCGGTGCGACATCGTTGAAATCGAACACCCCCAGCCAGCGCAATGAGCTGTCGACGGTCGTGCCCAGCAGCACAACGCTGAGAATCAGCCGGCCTTCGTCCGCCCAACGACTTATCCACAGCAGATGAATCACCAAAGCGCCCAGCGCCACCAATAACCACAGACTGTTGCCGCCGATCACGCAGGCAAGCCAGCCGAGCTGGAACAGCACGGCGTTGGCCAGGCGTTCAAGCATCAAAACGGCCGAGCAGCGGCGCGGTGATCGCCGAAGGTTTGGCCAGCAGCAACTGTGCGGTGCCGATGGTGCGCTCCAGGAAACCACCTTCGCAGTAGCACAGGTAAAACTCCCACAGCCGCAGGAAATAATCGTCGTAGCCCAATTCGCTCAAGCGGCCTTGGGCGCGGCGAAAATTCTCATGCCACAGGCGCAAGGTTCGCGCGTAGTGCAGGCCAAAATCCTCCATGTGCAGCAGGTTCATGTCGGTGTCGCGGCTGACGATCTCGAGCATTTTCTGCACGCAGGGCAGGGCGCCGCCGGGGAAGATGTAGCGCTGAATGAAGTCGACACTGCCCTTGGCCTGCTCGTAGCGCTGTTCGCGGATGGTGATCGCCTGCAACAGCATCAAGCCATTGCTCTTGAGCAAGTGCGCGCACTGCTTGAAGTAGGTCGGCAGAAAGCGATGGCCTACAGCTTCGATCATCTCGATCGACACCAGTTTGTCGTACTGCCCGGTGAGGTCGCGGTAATCCTTGAGCAACAACGTGACCTGGTCTTGTAGTCCGAGGGTTTCGATCCGTTGCGCGGTAAACGCGTACTGCTCCCTGGACAGCGTGGTGGTGGTGACTTTGCAGCCATAATTCTGCGCCGCGTACAGCGCCATGCTGCCCCAACCGGTGCCGATTTCCAGCAGGTGATCGCTGGGTTTGAGGTCGAGTTTCTGGCAGATCCGCTCCAGTTTGTTCAGCTGCGCCTGTTCCAGACTGTCCTCGGGACTTAGAAATTGTGCGGCCGAATACATCATGGTCGGGTCGAGAAACTGTTCGAACAGGTCGTTGCCCAGGTCATAGTGAGCAGCGATGTTTTTCTGCGAACCCTTGCGTGTATTGCGATTGAGCCAGTGCAGGCCTTGAACGAAGGGCCGGCCGAGTTTCGCCAGGCCACCTTCCAGCGAATCAAGTACTTCAAGGTTACTGACGAACACGCGAACCACCGTCGTCAGGTCCGGCGAGCTCCAGTAACCGTGGATAAATGCCTCGCCCGCGCCGATCGAACCGTTACTCGCCACCAGCCCCCACGCTGCTGCGTCGAGGATGTGGATTTCCCCCTGCAAATGACTGCCAGCGGTGCCGAAGACCTGCCGCTCGCCATCCTCGATCACCACCAGTTGCCCGTGCTTGAGGTGCGCCAGTTGCCGCAGCACACCGCGACGCAGCAACGTCCCGGTCAAGCCGTTAGTGCCGAGTAGAGTGGCTTTGGCCGAGACGCTAGAGGATTTCATGGCGGCGATCCTTGGGCGGAACGGTGGCGGTTTGAAAGCTGCCGTCGGCAGCTTGATGAGCAAATATCGGCGCGCGTTTGAACAGCAGGCGCAGGGCTTGCCAATAAATCGCCAGGCAGGTTTTTGCGGTCATCCACGGAAAGCGCCGCAGGTATCGGTGCAGGCTGGCGCGACTCAGGGCTTCGCGTTTCAGGTTGAGCGTGGCGTCGAACAGCTTCAGTTCGCCCTGCCAGTCGGCCATGTGCACGCCGAGTTTTTTCGCGACAGGGCTGAAGCTCATACGGTGTTCGAGATCGCGTGGCAGAAACGGCGACACATGAAAGGCCTTGGCCACGGCGAAATGCTGATGGAAATCGCGCAGGTCATCCGGTGTCCTGGCCGGCAACACGTAGTGATAACGCTCGCGCCACGGGGTATTGGTGACTTCGGCAACGATTGCCGCCAGTTGGCCGTCGGCTTCGTAACAATAAAAAAAGCTCACCGGGTTGAACGCCAGGCCCCAACTGCGGGGCTGGGTCAGCAGGCAGACTGAACCTTGTGGCGCATGACCAATGGCCTGGCGGACCTGTTCGCGCACCGCATCGATCAGGCGCATGCCGTTGCCGGTGAAGGCTTTGAGGTAGTCGCTTTCGCGAAACGAAAACGGCGAGAAACGGCGGTTGCCCGACAGCGGCGATAACCCGAGTACGGCGTCCTGTTCATCGAGATCGAGGTACAGCAGGCCGATCCGGTAGCGGAATTCATGGCGCCTTGGGGCAAACCGCCGATGGGCGATCCAGCCGTTGTAGAGCGCGCTGTTCACAGCACTTCCCCGAACGAGCGGGCCACGCGCAACGCGCTGACCACGCCATCTTCATGGAAACCGTTGGCCCAGTAGGCGCCGCAATAAAAGCTGTGTTGCGCGCCATTCAATTCTTCCCAGCGCTCCTGCGCTGCCACCGCCGCCAGGCTGTATTGAGGATGGGCGTAGGTGAATCGGCCGAGCACCATGGCCGGGCTGATGCCGGCGCTCTGGTTGAGGCTGACGCAAAACGTGGTGTCGCTCTGGATGCCTTGCAGGATGTTCATGTCGTAGGTGACCGCCGCCAGCGTATGGCCGGCGCCACCGAGGCGGTAATTCCAGCTGGCCCGGGCGAGTGTGCGCGACGGCAGCAGGCGCGTGTCGGTGTGCAGCACCACTTCGTTGTCGGCGTAGGGCAGGGCACCGAGGATCGACTGTTCGGCATCGCTCGGTTTGGCCAGCAGTTTCAGCGCCTGATCGCTGTGGCAGGCGAACACCACTTTGTCGAAGCGTTCGCTGCCGGCGCGGCTGTGGATCACGACGCCATCGGCATCGCGCTCGACCTGCATCACGGGGCAGTTGAGGCGGATTTTCCGGTTAAAGGGTGCGGTCAAGGGTGCGATGTAAGCACTCGAGCCGCCCTCGATCACACGCCATTGCGGGCGATTGTTGACCGACAGCAAACCGTGATTCTTGAAAAATCGCACAAAGAATTGCAGCGGAAAATTCAGCATTTCGGCCATCGGCATCGACCAGATCGCCGCGCCCATCGGCACGATGTAATGCAGGATGAACCGCTCGCCGTAACCGCCGGCCTTGAGGTATTCGTCGAGCGTGGTGTGCGCCGCGATCCGGCCCTCGGACAGGTCGAACCGGGCGCGTTTGTTGAAGCGCACAATGTCGCGCAGCATGCCCCAGAACCCCGGCGACAGCAGGTTGCGGCGCTGGGCGAACAGGCTGTTGAGGTTGTTGCCGTTGTACTCCAGGCCGCTGTCCGGATCGGTGACCGAGAAACTCATCTCGGTCGCTTTGAAACCCACGCCGATCTGACCCAGCAAGCGAATGAAGTTCGGGTAGGTCCAGTCGTTGAACACGATGAAACCGGTGTCCACGGCATGACGCTCGCCATCGACCTTCACGTCCACGGTGTGGGTGTGGCCGCCGACTCGGTCATCGGCCTCGAACAGGGTGATCTCGTGGCGGCGATTCAGCAGGTAAGCACTGGTCAGCCCCGAGATGCCGCTGCCGATGATGGCGATGTTCACGGCACGTCCTTGATCGGCGGACTGCTGCGGACCATGCGTTTGCCGATGGCGAGCTTCACCCGGTTGGGCATTTTCGACAGCGGCCAGAGCGCCGCCATGAACAGCGCCGGGAACGCGATCTCCAGTGGCCGATGCTTCAGTTTTTCGAAGATGTGCCGCGCCGCTTTGCCCACCGGCCAACTGAGCGGCATCGGGAAATCGTTCTTCGCCGTCAGCGGAGTCTCGACGAACCCCGGGCTGACTACGGTGACTTCGATGCCTTCGGGCGCCAGGTCAATGCGCAACGATTCGAACAGATAACGCAGCCCGGCCTTCGACGCGCCATACGCCTCCGCCCGTGGCAGCGGCAGGTAAGTCACCGAACTGGCGACGCCCACCAGATGTGGCGCGAGGCCTTTGCGCAACAGCGGCAGGGCGGCTTCGATGCAGTAACTGCTGGCCAGCAGATTGGTGCGCACCACGTGCTCGACGAGCGACGAATCGAACTGCTGAACGTCGACGTATTCGCAGGTGCCAGCATTGAGAATCACCGTATCCAGCGAGCCCCAGTCATGCGCGATCTGCTCGCCGATTTCGCGTACGGTCTGGCTGTTGGTCAGGTCTCCCGCCACCACCAGCACTTGCCCGGGATAGCGTTGCGACAAGACTTTCATCGGCGCCAGCGAACGTGAACTGACCGCCAGATGGGCGCCGGTTTTCAGAATCTCCTCGGCCAGCGCGGCGCCAATGCCACTGCTTGCGCCAGTCAGCCAATATCGTCGTGGAGGTGTAAGGCTCATCCCATTCTCCTTTTCAACCAGGCGATAGCCCGGCCCAATACGGGTACATGTTCGTAAAGCAGCGCCCCGGCATCGAAGTAATCCCGGTGGCGATAAACCTTGTCGCTCCAGAGCAGGTGCGAGCAGCCTTCCACCCGAATCAAGCGCCCGCCGGCCAGGTGCGGATGGCGGTAGCTCATGACCCAGCGCAGATAACCTTCGCCTTCGCCGATCTGGTCGAAGCCGTGAAAATCGAAACGCAGCTCGCTGACGTTGGCGTAGAGCTCGCTGAAATAACTGCGCAAATGCGCGAGGCCCTGTACTTCGTGCAGCGGATCGGTGAAGTGCACGTCGTCGGCGTACAGCTCATTCAGGCGCTGCAGGTTGTCTTTGTTCAGCTCGGCAAACTGCCAGGCGAAGCGGCGCAGGAAATCACTCATAACCGCCTCCCGCGTTCTGTCGCGACGGCAGGTTTTTGAACGCCGCCAGTGCGCGTGCACGGGATGTACTTAGATTGACGATCGGCGACGGATAACCTGCCACGCCAAACAACCCGCCGAGGTTCGCCGGGTTGTGCACGTCTTTCTTGTTCAGTCCGGCCAGCTCCGGCAACCAGTGCTTGATGAACAGGCCTTCGCTGTCGAATTTTTCCGATTGGCTGAGCGGGTTGAAAATCCGGAAGTAGGGCGCCGAATCGGTGCCGGTGGATGAGCTCCATTGCCAGCCGCCGTTATTCGCCGCGAGATCGCCATCGATCAGGTGCCGCATGAAAAAACGTTCGCCTTCACGCCAGTCGATCAGCAGGTTTTTGGTGAGGAACATCGCCACCACCATGCGCAAGCGGTTGTGCATCCAGCCGGTTTCAAGCAGTTGGCGCATCGCTGCGTCAATGATCGGCAGACCGGTGCGCGCTTCTTGCCAGGCTGCCAGTTCGTCGGGGGCATCGCGCCAGGCCAGGGCTTCGGTTTCCGGGCGGAAGGCGCGGTGACGGGAGACGCGCGGGTAGCCCACCAGAATGTGTTTGTAGAACTCGCGCCACAGCAATTCGTTGATCCAGGTGACGGCGCCGACTTTGCCGCTTTCGAACTCGCCCTGATTGCTTTGCAGGGCAGCATGCAAGCACTGGCGCGGGGAAATGACGCCGGCCGCCAGGTAAGCCGAGAGCTGACTGGTGCCGGGTTTGGCCGGGAAGTCACGCTCACTTTTGTAGTAGTCGATCTGCGCATCGGCGAAGGTGTCCAGACGGCGTCGGGCTTCGGTTTCACCGGCGGGCCAGAGCGCGCGCAAGGTGTCGCTGGGCGTGTCGAAGCCTGCAACGCTTGAAGGGGTTTCATCGCTGTCGATGTTCAGCTTCGATTGCACCGCTGGCGCCCTGACGAGACTCGGCAATGAACGGTGCAGACGGTCGTAGCAGACTTTGCGGAACTGACTGAAGACCTGGAAATAGGTGCCGGTCTTGGTCAGTACGGTGCCGGGGCTGAACAGCAACTGATCGAGGTAGCTATAAAAGTCGACGCCTTTGGTTTTCAGTGCTTCTGCCACCGCTGCATCACGACGGCTTTCGTGAATGCCGTATTCCTCGTTGACGTGCACCGCGTCGATCTTCAATTGCTGGCACAGGTCGAGCAGAACCTTCGGCGCTTCATCCCAGCGAGAGGCCGTGCGAATCAGCAACGGGATGTTCAACTCGCCAAGTGCACGGTTCAGTTCACGGAGGTTGCGCAGCCAGAAATCCACTTTGCACGGCGCGTCGTCATGCTCGCGCCATTGTTCCGGGCTCAACAGGTACACCGCCACGCTCGGCCCCCGGGAAGCGGCGGCCGAGAGGGCGGTGTTGTCATGTAGACGCAAGTCGCTGCGCAGCCAGATCAATTGCATGGTGGTGTCCGTACGATTCATTTAAATAAGCCCGCGCTGTACCAGGTCCTGATGCGCCGATAACGGATCTTCGGCCAGGAACAATTCAGCAATCTCTGTGGTTTTTACGGACAACTCGGCGTGGTGGATGCATACCGTTGGTCCGGCAATCATTTTTGGGCAACTGACACCGTTGAAAAGTTTCGGCAGCTGCGCAAGGTTCATGGCTTTGCTGGAATACAGCAGTACGCCACGGGCTTGCAGGTGATCGACTGCCAGTGCGAGCTCGCCCGCCGGCAACGGCCAGTCGAACACTTCCACCGGGCAATCGGCGCTGCTGATCAACCACGCGGTGAGCCACAGATACGGTTCCAGCGGCAGGTCGGAGTGATTGATCAACAGCAGCGGTGCGGTGCGCAGTTGACGGTTGTTATGGTAGATGCGCGCGCCGAATTTGCTGCGTAACCAGGAGTAAAAAAACACGCGCTCCATCTGCGAGCCAAACTGGCCTTGCCAGCGTTGTTCAAGTTCGGCCAGCAACGGCATCAACAGTTGTTCGCACAAAGTCCGCGGCGGGTACAACGCGATCGCCTGGTTGACTGTGTCATCCAGGGTGCGTTCGTTGAGCCGAGTGACTGCTTGCAGCAGCGTGTTGCACATCACCTGCCAATCATTTTCGACCGATTCGCCAAAGGCTTGCGGGGTGTCGAGCAGTTGCTTGACCTGGCTGACGGCCACGCCGCGATTGAGCCAGGTGAGGATTGTCAGGATGCGTTGTACGTGTTCGGCGCTGAACAGCCGATGCCCTTTGGGCGTGCGTTGCGGCACGATCAAACCGTAACGCCGTTCCCAGGCGCGCAAGGTGACGGCGTTGACGCCGGTCTGCCGGGCCACTTCACGAATTGGCAGCCAACCCTCATCGAGGGCTTTCTTGAAGTCGGCGCCGAGGTCTTCGCGGGCACTGGTGTCGAGTGGGATTTTCATCAGATCGCGTTTCGCAGGCTGAGGTTTTCCGGGTGCGGTTGCAGGTAAACCTGTTGCGCAATGTACGGATCCGGGTGTTGGCGAAAGTGATGTTTGAGCAGTGTCAGCGGCACCACCAGCGGCACGATGCCGTGGCGGTACTGGCCGATGACGTGTTGCACTTCCTGTTTGTCTTCAGCGGTGATGACCTGCTTGAGGTAACCACTGATGTGTTGCAGGACGTTGGTGTGGGTGCGGCGCGTGGCGCACTTTTTCAAGGCCGCCATCAGTTCGCTGAAATAACGTGGGCCGAGTTCTTTCGGGTCGATCTGGCCCATGTTGCCCAGCAGATTGCCCAGGGTTTTGTACTGCACCGGGTTGTGGGCCATCAGCAGGTATTTGTAGCGCGAGTGAAATTCGGTCAATCCGCGACGAGTCAGCCCTGCTTGCAGCAACTGTTGCCAGGCGCTGTAGGCGAACACGCGGGTGAGAAAGTTTTCCCGCAGCACCGGGTCGTTGAGCCGGCCGTCTTCTTCCACCGGCAGGTCCGGGTGCAGCGCACAGAAAGCCTGGGCATAGATGCCACGGCCACCGCCGTCTACCGGTGCACCGTTGGCGTGGTAGACCTTGACCCGATCCAGTCCACACGACGGTGATTTCTGCATGAAGATGTAGCCGCAGACATCGTCCAGTTCGGCGGCCATCTTCCGGGCGTAATCGGACAGCGGCCGGGTGACATTCAGTTCGGGGTGAACAGTGCCGATGGCTTCGGGGCGTTCAGCATCACCGACCAGTCGAATGGGCTGGCGAGGAATGCCCAGGCCGATGGCGACTTCCGGGCACACCGGGACGAAATCGAAATACTCGGTGAGGGTGCGGCTGCACAGCCGCGATTCCTTGTGCCCGCCATTGAAACGCACCTCGGCGCCCATCAGGCAGGCGCTGATGGCGATTTTCGGTTTCGCGCTGGCGTGGAGCATCGGAGCACCTCGAATCCAAACCTGTACAGGATTTAATTTCTGTACAACATGTGTTTCATCATAGATTCAAAGGTGTACAAGTCAAATTGTTTGTATAAGTATTTGGCGTGCTGTAGGAGCCGGCTTGCCGGCGATCAACGATGACGCGGTATTCCTGAATGATCGCGGCGTTTGGATCGCCAGCAAGCCGGCTCCTACAGGGATCTAGTTCCAGCCCGAGATCCAGGCGTCGCTGTTTTTCAGGGTTTGCCAGCTCAGGCGTTGATTGCGCTTGGTCAGCACCGCCTGCAATTCGACGTCCAGCACCGTGCCTTCCTCGTCGCGGAACAGCTCGATGACCAGAAAATGTTTTTCGCGGTTTTGCGGGTGGGCTGCTGTCCATTTCGACAGCAGCAATTTGCTCGGGTTGATGCGGTTCACTGCAGGTGTTCGTGCAGGCGGCGGGCGGCTTCCTGACCGCTGAGCCAGGCACCTTCGACACGACCGGACAGGCACCAGTCGCCACACGCGTAAAGACCCAGGTCGGCATCGGCCAGCGTGCCCCATTCATGGCTGCTGGCGGGGCGGGCGTAGAGCCAGCGGTGCGCGAGGCTGAAGCTCGGCGCAGGCATGGCGCTGTGGAGCAGTTCGGCGAACGCGCCGTGCAGTTGCTCGATCACGGCTTCCTTGGACAGGTCGATATGTTGCCGGCTCCAGGTGCTGGTCGCGTGCAATACCCAGGTGTCCTTGGTGTTGTCGCGCCCCGGTTTGCTGCGGTTGCGCGCCAGCCAGTCGAGTGGGCTGTCTTGCACGAAGCAGCCTTCCATGGGTGTATCCAGCGGAGTATCGAAGGCCAGTGCGACGGCCCAGGTCGGGTCCATTTTGACCCCGGCGGCGGCGCCTGCGAGTTTCGGCGCGGAGGCCAGCAAGGCGGTCGCTTGCGGTGCTGGCGTGGCGACGATCACGTGACTGAACGGGCCATGAGTGAAACCTTCGGCATCCTGCAGATGCCAGTGTTCTTCACCGCGATAGACCTCGGTAATGCGGCAGGCAAAATGCACTTCCAGATCGCCAATCAGGCCACGGGTGATGGCGCTCATGCGTGGCGTGCCGACCCAGCGCGTCTGCTCGTCCGGCGACAGGTTGAGCTGGCCACCGTGGTAGGTATAAAGCTGCGGCGCCCATTCGGCGACCCAGCCTTTGGCTTGCCAACGCTGGACTTCAGTGACAAAGCGGCGATCACGCGCAGTGAAATATTGCGCGCCCATGTCCAGCGCACCCGCATCGCTGCGCTTGCTCGACATGCGCCCGCCACTGCCGCGGCTTTTATCGAAAAGTTGAACGACATGCCCTGCGTCCGTAAGGGCTTGGGCGGCTGAGAGTCCGGCAATGCCGGTGCCGATGATTGCGATAGGTACAGTCATAGGGGCCTCGTTTACCTTTCTGTACAGACTACGCCGTGGTTGAAACCTGTACAATATTGTTTTTCGGTATAACTTTTAGCGTTCTCGTTCTGACAGCTTGGCCTATTGTTAAACACAGACCCTGCCCGATATCAAAGATCCCTGCTTATAAAAATAGACTAGTGATCAGGGTAAAACGCCACGCGAGGAAGAAGTCATGCACATATTGCTGACCGGCGGTACTGGTTTGATAGGACGTCAGCTCTGCCGCCACTGGTTGAGTCAGGGACATAGTCTGACCGTCTGGAGCCGGACGCCGGCCAAAGTCGCGAAAGTCTGTGGCGCCCAGGTGCGCGCGGTGGCCCGACTCGAGGACCTCGGTCAGGAACCGGTGGATGCGATTATCAACCTCGCGGGTGCGCCGATTGCCGACCGGCTCTGGACCCACCGACGTAAAGCCTTGCTGTGGAGCAGCCGCATCACCCTGACGGAAACCTTGCTGGCGTGGCTCGAAAACCGTGAACAGAAACCGCAGGTGTTGATTTCGGGCTCTGCCATTGGCTGGTATGGCGACGGGGGCGAACGGGAGTTGACTGAACATTCCCCTCCGGTGATCGATGATTTTGCCAGTCAGTTGTGCATTGCCTGGGAAGAAACCGCTCAGCGTGCCGAAGCCTTGGGCATTCGCGTGATCTTCGTTCGCACCGGCTTGGTGCTGTCGGCCGAGGGCGGCTTTTTGTCGCGGCTGTTGCTGCCATTCAAACTGGGGCTGGGCGGGCCTTTGGGCACTGGTCGGCAGTGGATGCCGTGGATCCATATCAATGATCAAATCGCCCTGATTGATTTTCTTCTGCATCAGAAAAACGCCAGCGGTCCTTATAATGCCTGCGCGCCCAAACCGGTGCGCAATCGCGAATTTGCCAAGACGCTGGGCAGCGTGCTGCATCGCCCGGCGTTCATGCCCATGCCGGCCCTGGCCTTGAAGGTGGGCCTGGGCGAGTTGTCATTGCTGTTGCTGGGTGGCCAGAAGGCTGTTCCGGCGCGCTTGCTGGAAGCGGGCTTCACCTTCCAGTTCACTGACCTGCGTGCGGCTCTGGACGACTTGTCCAGCCGCCTCTGAAATAGGACGTTGCATGACCGATCACGCGTTGCTTCTGGTCAACCTGGGTTCACCTGCCTCCACCTCGGTGGCGGATGTGCGCAGCTACCTCAATCAATTTCTGATGGACCCGTATGTGATCGACCTGCCATGGCCGGTGCGCCGTTTGCTGGTCTCGCTGATTCTGATCAGACGCCCGGAGCAGTCGGCCCACGCCTACGCCTCGATCTGGTGGGAGGAGGGCTCGCCACTGGTGGTGCTCAGCCGCCGCTTGCAACAGGCCATGAGCGCACAGTGGAGCCACGGGCCGGTGGAACTGGCGATGCGTTATGGCGAGCCGTCGATTGAGTCGAAACTGCTGCAACTCGCCGCCCAGGGCCACAAGCGAATTACCCTCGCGCCGCTTTATCCGCAGTTCGCCGACAGCACCGTGACCACGGTGATCGAGGAAGCCAAGCGGGTGGTGAGCGAGCACAAACTCAATGTGCAGTTCTCGATACTCGAGCCGTTCTACGATCAGCCGGAATACATCGATGCCCTGGTGGCCAGCGCCAAGCCGCATCTGGAGCAGGATTTCGATCATCTGTTGCTGAGCTTCCATGGCTTGCCGGAGCGGCATCTGAAGAAGCTCAACCCGGGGCACAGTTTCGAAGGTGGCGGCGATTGCTGCGCCGGTGCGCCACCGGAAGTCGTCGCGACCTGTTACCGCGGCCAGTGCCTGCGCACCGCAGCGGAATTCGCCAAGCGCATGGGCCTGCCGGACGGCAAATGGTCGGTGTCGTTTCAGTCGCGGCTGGGTCGGGCGAAATGGATCGAACCCTACACCGAAGCGCGCCTTGATGAGTTGGCGGGAATGGGCGTGAGGAAGGTGCTGGTGATGTGCCCGGCGTTCGTTGCCGATTGCATCGAGACGCTGGAAGAAATCGGTGATCGCGGGAAAGAACAATTCCGCGAAGCGGGGGGGGAGGAGTTGGTGCTGGTGCCGTGCCTCAACGATGATCCGCAGTGGGCGAAGGCGATCTAAAGGCTGGTTTACAACAAAGGCTCATCCGCCTTCTTGTGCTTCCAGCTGTCATTCCCCGGCAGCAACAGGTTCAGCGCAATCGCCACCACCGCGCACAGCGCGATGCCTTTGAGGCCGAAGTCGTCCGGGCCGGTGCCGGTGCCGACCAGCACGCCGCCAATCCCGAACACCAGCGTTACCGAAACGATCACCAGGTTGCGCGCCTCGCCCAGGTCGATCTTGTGGCGAATCAGCGTGTTCATCCCCACCGCCGCAATCGAACCGAACAACAGGCACAGAATCCCGCCCATCACCGGCACCGGAATGCTTTGCAGCAACGCACCGAACTTGCCGATGAACGCCAGGCTGATGGCGAAGATCGCCGCCCAGGTCATGATTTTCGGGTTGTAGTTCTTGGTCAGCATCACCGCGCCGGTCACTTCGGCGTACGTGGTGTTGGGCGGGCCGCCGAACAGGCCGGCAGCGGTGGTGGCAATGCCGTCGCCGAGCAGCGTGCGGTGCAGGCCTGGCTTCTTCAGGTAGTCACGGCCGGTCACGCTGCCCACGGCGATCACGCCGCCGATGTGCTCGATGGCCGGGGCCAATGCCACCGGAACGATGAAGAGAATCGCTTGCCAGTTGAATTCCGGCGCAGTGAAGTTCGGGATCGCGAACCACGGTGCAGCGGCAATCTTCGCGGTATCAACCACGCCGAAATAGAACGCCATCGCAAAACCGACCAGCACGCCGGATATGATCGGTACCAGGCGGAAAATGCCTTTGCCGAACACCGCAACGATCAGCGTGGTCAGCAGCGCCGGCATCGAGATCAGCATGGCTGTCTGGTAATGAATCAGTTCGGAGCCGTCGCCAGCCTTACCCATCGCCATGTTGGCGGCGATTGGCGCCATGGCCAGGCCGATGGAAATGATCACCGGACCAATCACCACCGGTGGCAGCAAACGGTCGATGAAACCGGTGCCTTTGATCTTCACGGCGAGGCCGAGGAAGGTGTAGACAAAACCCGCCGCCATCACACCGCCCATGGTCGCCGCGAGGCCGAACTGGCCTTTGGCGAGAATGATCGGGGTGATGAAGGCGAAGCTCGATGCCAGGAATACCGGCACCTGACGCCCGGTGACGATCTGGAACAGAATCGTCCCCAAACCGGCGGTGAACAGCGCCACGTTCGGGTCGAGGCCGGTAATCAGCGGCATCAATACCAGCGCGCCAAAGGCCACGAACAGCATCTGCGCACCCGACAGCACCGTGCGCCAGAGCGGATCGTTGAACTCTTGCTGCATGCTCAAGCGTCCTTCTGCTTGGTGCCGAAGATCTTGTCGCCGGCATCGCCCAGGCCCGGGATGATGTAACCGTGTTCGTTGAGTTTCTCGTCAATGGAAGCGGTGTAGATGGTCACGTCCGGGTGAGCCTTCTCCACAGCGGCGATGCCTTCCGGCGCGGCGACCAGCACCATGGCGCGGATGTCGCGGCAACCGGCTTTTTTCAACAGGTCGATGGTGGCAACCATGGAACTGCCGGTGGCGAGCATCGGGTCGATGATCATTGCCAGGCGTTCGTTGATTTCCGGAACCAGTTTTTCCAGATACGTGTGGGCTTGCAGCGTCTGTTCGTTGCGGGCCACGCCCACGGCGCTGACTTTGGCGCCCGGGATCAGGCTCAGCACGCCTTCGAGCATGCCGATGCCGGCGCGCAGGATCGGCACTACGGTGATTTTCTTGCCGGCGATTTTCTCGACCGACACGGTGCCGCACCAGCCTTCGATGTCGTAGGATTCCAGCGGCAGGTCTTTGGTGGCTTCATAGGTCAAAAGGGCACCGACTTCCTGAGCGAGCTCGCGGAAATTCTTGGTGCTGATGTCTGCGCGGCGCATCAGGCCGAGTTTGTGACGGATCAGCGGATGGCGGATCTCGAGGATGGGCATGGGAAAGGCTCCGGCGGCGGGCAAAAAAACCGGCCTAGATTAATCTATCCGAGGGTGTTGTCCTATAGACAATAGAGTACGTTAGTCCACAAACGCTTGATCTGGCCGTGCGGGATGCGTACCTTTGCCCGCTTTTCCTGAATGCCACCCCTTGGAGAGCGCCATGTCCGCTGATCTCGAGCATATCCGTCAAATCATGCGAGAGGCTGACTGCCTGTACACCGAAGCTGAAGTCGAGGCGGCCATCGCCCGCGTTGGTGCACATATCAATGAACAAATGGCTGACACTAACCCGGTGGTGTTCTGCGTGATGAACGGCGGCCTGATCTTCGCCGGCAAGCTGCTCACCCATCTGCAATTCCCGCTGGAAGCGTCCTACCTGCACGCCACCCGTTATCGCAACGAAACCAGCGGCGGCGACCTGTTCTGGAAAGCCAAGCCTGAAGTGTCGTTTATCGACCGTGACGTGCTGATCATCGACGACATCCTCGATGAAGGTCACACCCTGGGCGCGATCATCGACTTCTGCAAACACGCCGGCGCGCGCAAAGTGCACACCGCCGTGCTGATCGACAAGGACCACGACCGCAAGGCTCGTCCGGACCTGAAAGCCGATTTCGTCGGTTTGCCGTGCATCGACCGCTACATCTTCGGTTACGGCATGGACTACAAAGGCTACTGGCGTAACGCCAACGGGATTTTTGCCGTTAAAGGAATGTAAGCACATGGCCGCGCCGAGCTTTCTTGATCAAACCCTGTTCACTGAGTTGGCCGAGAAAGCAGCGGCCAATCCGCGTGGACGCCAGCACCACAACTTTCATCAGATGGAAGACGCTTGCCATCGCATGGCGGTGGGTTTGCAGCCGGGCACGTACATCCCGCCTCATCGGCATCTGGGGGAGAACAAGGCTGAAACCTTGCTGGTCCTCAAGGGACGGCTTGGCGTGTTGATCTTCGACGAGTCCGGCGCGGTGGTGCGCAAGCAAGTGCTGCAGGCCGCTGGCGACTGCGTCGGCGTGGACCTGCCAACCGGTGTGTTTCATGGCCTGGTGGTGCTGGAAGCCGACAGCCTGATGTTCGAGTGCAAGGCCGGTCCTTATCGTCCTGTGGGCGAAGGTGAACTGGCTGATTGGGCGCCGCGTGAAGGCGAGCCGGGCGTGGCCGAGTATCAGGCCTGGATGCGCGCGCAGTTCGATTGATACGCACCACCCCACTGTAGGAGCGAGGCTTGCCCGCGAAGGCGGTGTGTCAGTCGATAACTAAGGGACTGACACACCGCCTTCGCGGGCAAGCCACGCTCCTACAGGGACGGTGTGCAGCCATGATAGAGTGCCCGGCCCCGCCTTTCGGAGCCCGTCATGAGCCTTTTGATCCGCAGCTGCGCCGCCCTGTTGCTGACCCTCAGCCTGCCGCTGGCCGCCGCGCCGGCGCTGATGCACGGGCAGTTTCTGCCGCCTGACGACCTGACGCTGCGTGATGCCGAACCGGAGCAGCAACAATTGCTGCAGGTCACCGAGTATTCGGTGGTGGTCGGCAGCCAACGGCAGTCCACCCAACAGCCGATCCCGGTAACGTCTCCGCTGCTGATCCGCCTCAAGGGCAAATCCTTGAACAAGGGCGCGACCATCAATCAGGTGCTGGTCAACTTCGATGGCGAAAGCAAAAGCCTGAAAAAGCCGATCTACGACGACAAGAGCAAAACCCTGACGCTGTTTTACCCGATGGCGCAATACCGCGTGGTGATCGACTTGCTGCGCAATGACACGGTGTATTGCCAGTTCCTCAGCTACGCCAACGGTCATGTCTGGGCCGATCTGCACACCGGGGCCGTTCGTCCGCGTTGAGCCCGGCGGCCAGTGAGGGGTAAACTGCCCGCCCCGTGAAATGTCTGCGAGCTGGAGTCGGCAATGCGTAAAGATAAGAAACAAGTGATTGGTGACGAGATCGGCGACGAGCAGATCAAGTTGTTTCTCGATTTCGAACCGGTCGACGCCACTTCGCCGTCCCTGCACAAACTGATCAAGGCCTACCGTGGCCTGCGTATCGACGACTTCGAGCGTTTTCTGACGTTCTTCGTCGAGGCCGGTTTTGATCTGGACGGCAAGGACGAGCACGGCAATGACTTCGTTGCCCTGATCAAGGATCAGCGCAACGCGCCGGACTACATCGAACTGATCGAAAAAGCCCGCGGCTGAAACCTGTTTCCCTGGCGCCCCCCACTTCTGTAGGAGCCGGCTTGCTGGCGATGGCATCCCCTCGGTCTGTCAGATCCACCGAGGTGATGCCATCGCCAGC